>JBHENG010000005.1:0-29033 GCA_046262195.1 Pyrinomonadaceae bacterium
GCCCTCAGCCGGGCTTCTTTACTTTGAGCACATACTCTATTGACCACAATGTCTGCACCACAACGAACACGCCTTGGCGTTGAACGCCTCCTTAATGAAAAGCTCGACCTGATCCGCGGCCAGCGAATCGGGCTGGTCTGCAACCAGGCATCGGTCTTGCCCGACCTGCGACATTTGGCAGACGTTTTTGGCGATAGAACCGACTTTGAACTTACCGCCCTCTTTGGCCCCCAGCACGGCATTCGCGGCGACGTTCAGGACAACATGATCGAAACTCCGCATACGATCGATGAACGAACCAGTAAGCCCGTCTATTCGCTTTATAGCGAGACTCGCGAGCCGACGGCCGAGATGCTTGAAAATGTCGATACGATCGTAGTCGACCTCCAGGATGTTGGCTGCCGGATCTACACGTTCGTTTACACGATGGCGAATTGTATGCGCTCAGCGAAACGTTTCGGCAAGCGTGTGGTCGTCTGCGATCGCCCGAACCCGATCGGCGGTGTCGAGATCGAGGGCAGCGTGACGGAGCGGGAGTTTACGTCGTTTGTCGGCCAGTTTGAGATCCCCACACGCCACGGGATGACGAGCGGAGAGCTCGCACGGCTCTTCAATGAGCATTTCGGGATCGGCTGCGACCTAGAGGTTGTAACCATGGACGGCTGGGAACGAGAAATGTACTTTGAAGAAACTCGGTTGCCCTGGATACTACCCTCGCCGAACATACCGACGGTTGAGACCTGCGTCGTATTTCCCGCCACCGTCTACCTTGAGGGAACAGAGCTGAGCGAAGGCCGGGGCACGACAAAACCCTTTGAGCTGAACGGGGCACCTTTCATCGATCCGTACCAGTGGGTTGCTGAGCTCCAAGGGTTTGGTTTTGAAGGCGTAAGTTTCCGCCACAGCTTTTTTCGGCCCACGTTTCAGAAATGGGCTGGCCAAACCTGCGGCGGGCTCCAGATACATGTGACGGACAGAAAGAGATTTAAGCCGGTAATCCTCGGCATTGGCATGGTCAAGACTGCATACGACCTTTATACAGAACAATTCCAGTGGAAGCAGAACGCTTACGAATACGTTTTCGACAAGAATCCTTTCGACGTGATCTCGGGCACCGACAGGATCCGAAAGTCGATCGAACGCAGAGAATCACTGGACGATATCCAGACCTCCTGGATTGCCGGTCTAAATGAATTTTCAAACATCAGAGATCAGTTTCTGCTTTACTGATCGGCGGTGCCTTGACCGCCAGAACGCGCGTTGAGCGCCTCCAAAACGTTTTCGCCTCTTGGCGAAAGCCGGTACCCCGGCTTAAGGCTCTCGGTCAGGCCGAGGGCCTTTAGTTTTCTAACCCACGGTTTGAATGTGGGAATATCGAGGCCGATCGAGCGGGCCAGCTTGATCGCATGAGTATTCGGTCGGTCGTGGATCATTTGCAGATAGAGCTGTGTCCAGTCTCCACGTTGGCTGTTGCTGTCGAGCTTGTCCAGTTTGTCGATGATCTCAGAGAGCTCCTTTTGACTAATATCGGCATTTTCCCTTAATGCCTTACGCGGATCCTCACCTTGAAAGTGAACCCGGATGCGATAGAGCTGAGTTTCAGGTGTCGCGGCGAATAAATAACCAAACAGCTCCTCTTTGCTTGCAAATCCGGCTTCCCATGCATCCTGCTCCGTTACCTCGCCTTCGCTGACCACATCGACCGCATCGACGGCCACCACTCCGCGAGACGTCATCTGCGTTCCGCCAGCCTTAACCGTTGGCCGTTTCCAACGGCGGAAGATGACCGATATCTCACCCGCCTTTATCTTTTCAACCTTTTCAGAACGAAGCTGCATTTATCAACCGCCGCTGACTGCATTAAAGATGTGTATATCGTTAGTTTCGACGCGGGTTGAGAGCCCCTCTCGACACTTTACATCGGTACTGCCGACAAAAACATTAACGTGCTGGCGGATCTCGCCTTGCTCATTCAAAACACGGTCGCGAAGTGCGGCGTGGCGATCCCACAGCGATCTTAGTACGTCACCGACCGTCGCGTACTCGCCCGGCAGATCGACCTCAAGCTCATTTCCGGAATAAGCTTTCAGATGCCCGCTTAAATGAACCTTTACCGACATTAGATACTGTAGGCTTTTACGCAGCAGATCTCGGGCAGCGCACTCTGGATCATTTCCCATGAGTCACCATCGTCAGACGACCCGAACAACTTGCCGTTCTTTGTCCCGAAATAAACTTGATTGCCTGTCGAGTGCATGCCGTCCCGAAGTATGACCTCATAAGCATTTTCCTGCGGCAGCCCGTTTGTGAGGGGTTCCCACGATTCACCCTCGTCGCGTGTGCGGTACACACGCAGCTTTCCTTCGCAGGTGTAACGCACCGCGTCCGCCTGGAGCGGAACGATAAATGCTGATCCTCTGTCTGTGACCGTCAGGCCAAACCCGAAGTTAGAAGGCAGGCCGTCCTCGATCTCGTGCCACGTTGTCGCCCCATCGCGACTGCGATATATGCCATGATGGTTTTGCAGGTAAAACGTCTCTTTGTTTTGCGGATGCCGAGCGATCTTGTGAACGCATTGCCCGAATTCCGGGTACGGGTCCGGTAGAAAATACGCTTTAACCCCCGTGTTTGTCACTTGCCAGTTTTGGCCGCCGTCAGCCGACTGGTAAACACCGCCAGTCGAGATCGCGATCTTCAGGCTTTTTGGATCGTCCGTGTTAGTAACGATCGTGTGGAGACACAAACCGCCACCTCCCGGCGTCCATTGTTCACGATGAGGGTGGTTCCATAACCCGCGGTTCAGGTCCCAAGTTTCACCTCCATCGTGGGACTCGAACAACGCCGCTGGTGCGACACCGACGTACAGCGTTTTATCATCGCCGCCCGCCGCTATCTGCCAAATGTTTTCGAGAGATTTGTCCGTGTCCTCGGGCATTTTGATACGCCGTTCTTCCGGTTCGTCCCACGTCTGGCCCATGTCAGTGCTTTTCGAAAGTTCTGCTCCGAAATGCCCACTGGTCGGCGACGCCCACATGGTACCGCTTCGTCGATCATAGAACGCTGAATAGACGGCCCGGCCGGCAAAATGCGGCCCCTCCATTTTCCATTCACCGCTGTCGACGCCGCGGCGAAGAATAAATAAGCCCTTCGCAGTACCAACCATCAGCAGAGTTTCGGTCGAGTCCATAGGTCGTTCGATATCAGTGCGTTCAGTTTAAAACCAGCTGCTCTTTTTGGTTTTTCCGCCGAGGATGCTGCCCAGCACGCCCCTCACGATGGAATTCCCGATCTGCCGCCCGATGCTGCTGCTTGCCGAACGTGCGGCGCTTTTGCCAATCGATTCCCACAACGAATCCGGGCCTCGGGTCGCTTGACGCTCCGCCTTCGCTGCTTGCTCCTCGGCTTTGGCAGCCTGCTCATCTGCCGTGGCCCGCGCCTGTGCCGCGCTACGCTCGGCCGCCTTCTGCTCCATGATCTCAAATGCCGACTCGCGATCGACGGCGTTTTCATAGACGCCCGCAACAAGGGAATTTGCGAGGAGCTGTTGACGCTGATCGGGCGAAACCGGGCCGAGCTGTCCGACGGGCGGTACGACATAGGCCCGCTGGACGATGGAGGGGACACCCTTTTCGTCCAACATGGAGATCAAGACCTCGCCCACACCGAGCTCGGTAATGACCTTTTCGATTTCTATCTTGGGGTTCTCTCGAAACGTTTCAGCGGCCACGCGCACGGCTTTCTGTTCCTGCGGTGTGTATGCCCTCAATGCGTGCTGGACCCTGTTGCCGAGCTGCGCCAGTACCTTATTCGGGATATCGGCAGGGTTCTGGGTCACGAAATATACGCCGACACCTTTTGATCGAATAAGCCGCACTACCTGCTCAACTTTTTCGACCAGAGCGGCCGGTGCATCCTCAAACAAAAGATGCGCTTCGTCAAAAAAGAAGACGAGGCGGGGCTTTTCAAGATCGCCGGCTTCGGGAAGTTCCTCGAAAAGTTCGGACAGCAGCCAAAGGAGGAAGGTGGAGTAAAGCTTTGGCGAGTTTATAAGCTCGTCCGCGGCAAGCAGATTGAGTACGCCCCGGCCGCCCTCGGTCTGCATAAAATCGTCGAGTTTGACCGCTGGCTCGCCGAAAAACGACTCGCCGCCCTGCTGCTCGAGCTGCAGCAAGCCGCGCTGGATGGCACCTATTGACGCCGTCGAGACATTGCCGTATTTGACGGTAAACTCCTGTGCGTTCTCGCCCACAAACCGGATCAGTGCCTGCAGGTCCTTGAGATCCAGAAGCAGGAAGCCGTTGTCGTCAGCATATTTGAAGGCGATGCTCAGTACGCCTTCCTGAATATCGTTAAGCTGCAACAGTCGGGCAATGAGCAGGGGACCCATCTCTGACGCAGTGGCCCGGAGTGGATGTCCCTGCTTGCCGAAAACATCCCACAATGTTGCCGGAAACCCCTGAAATGCCGGGCTCTCGATGCCGAGCAGCTTGTTTCGCTCGTCGACCTTTGGATTGCCACCGCCCGGCTGCGTGACCCCTGTTAGATCACCTTTTATATCAGCCATAAATACGGGTACGCCCCGCATGCTAAAGCCCTCGGCCAGCCGCTGGAGCGTTACGGTTTTGCCGGTACCGGTCGCACCGGTGATGACGCCGTGTCGATTGGCCATCTGCGGCAGCAGATAAACCTCGGTTCCTTTATTCTGGGCGACAAAAATTGGTTCAGCCATATTAATATTTGATCTCAGGCGTTTTGCCCATGGGGCTTTTCGCAGTTAAACATCCAGTTTATGCCGTATTTATCGACAAGCATCCCAAAGCGAGCGGCCCAAAAGGTTTCCTGCATGGGCATCGTGACACTCCCACCATCCGCCATTTTTTCGAACATCCTGTCCGCCATTTCGACATCGTCCACGCCGACGGCTAGTGAAACGTTATTGCCAGCCGTCGCGGGCTGCGGGCTATCGCAGGCCATAATGTGATTTTCACCGACCTGCAATGTGCAGTGCATAACATAATCGGCCGGCCCCATGTCCTTCATCGGCGACTCGCCATAGCTTTGAGTAAAAAGAATCTCACCGTCGAGCGCGTCCTTGTAAAAATCTATAGCTTCTTTGCAGTTTCCGTTGAACGAAAGATAAGGTTTAACACCTAACATTTTTTTCTCCTTTACTAGCATTTCTCATACTTCCAGTTGCGTGCCTTTCCCTCCGAGAGCCATTCGATCGACGTGGCGAGCCGCTTGTCACGCGTAGCTTCACTCTTGGCCTCGATGATCCAATTTGCGTAATCCTTTTTTTTCGAATAGGGAAAGTTATTGAACGTCTCGGCCGCAGCTTCGTTATCGACCAGGGCTTCCAGCAGGACCTCGGGAACCACCAGCGCAGCTCGTTCCGCCGGTTTTGCTTTTTGAATCTTTACGCCCTCATCGTTCAGCTTCACAGCGTCCCCGATGAGTTTTTTCATAGTGGCAGCGTCAGGCAGGTCGTCAATCGACTGCAGCCGTCCAAAACTGCCCATGGCTGTTTTTTCAGCGGGAAACGCCGACGCCTCGAGCAGTGACTGTTTCCAAAAACCAAAAGAACAATGCTCCTTAAAGGACGCCATGCTGCACATCATTCCCTTGTAATCAAAGTGCGGAAAACTCCACTTCATGGTCTCGATCACATCGGGACAGGCCTCGTGAACGAGGGCACGAATATGGTTAAGGATGGGTTTGGCAAAGTCCTTTGAATTATCTATATATGCATCGATGCGCGGATCGGTGACAGGCATTGCGAGATTCTCCCTTCTTATGTTTTGGCCGTATTATAGCCGATTTTCTTTACGTATCACCAATTTCAAACCCGACCATTTTTCGTCCACTGCACACACTTTTACATCAACAAGGCCGAGCGGAAATGCAGCCTCGCGTATCGTATCTTCGGTGATCTCGGTCGGCAGTTTGGCCGCTTTTTTGTACCACGAGACCCAGATCGCCCCGTCTTGTGGAATGACATAGCGAAAATCGGCAAGCTTTGAGAACAATTCATCACGCGCGTTCGTGAAAAGGTGGATGACGTTCGGCCGCCTCGCTGGTTTGTCCGCAATGATCTTTATATCGTGGTGGTCCCCGAGCAACTCGGGATAGTTATCTGGTGCATGCAATGTGACCACGGTAAAATCTGGCTTAATCCCAAGTTTCTGTTTGAGCGGCGTCCCTGAGTATCCTGTTGTCATTTCAATTTTGTGACCTCTCTGCACGCACGAGGCCGAATACCTGTCAAGTGCTCTTATTAGCCAGGCTTATTTTGTCCCGTGTCCCAGCGTCCCAGCGCGCGCAAGGCATGCTGTAAGGTCTGTGTCGTCCTGAAAAAAGTTGACACTTTCGAGTGATCATTCCTGCGCGGGACATATGATCTGCATCAGGACACTACGCTTACGAGGACCGTCGAATTCGCACAGGTAAATACCCTGCCAACGACCCAGCGACAGTTTGCCGTTCTCGAACGGGATCGTCACGCTCGAGCCGACGATCGATGATTTGATGTGTGCGTCCGAATTTTGCTCGGCATGCTGGAAGTTTGGCTCATGCTGCGGGATCAGGCGCTGAAGAAATCCAAGCATATCGCTCTGGACATCCGGGTCGGCGTTCTCATTAACCGTCAGGCCGCACGTCGTGTGCTGCGAGAACAAAATGCAGATGCCCTCGGCTTGTCCACAGCTGCTGAGGTGTTCGCTTACGAGGGCTGTAATATCGACCATCTGCTCTCGTTCTGCCGTTTCAACGTTGAATTCCTTCATCGGATCATCCTTCTGCCATTTCAAAAAACGTCTCACTTTTACAGATCACGCCGTCTCACCAGACGCAGGGTTCAAAAATTATAAATCTTTCTGTAACTATTACAGATAAATAACTTAATACGAAATATCGTCTCAGTTTATATTTACCCGGGGTCCATACTCAAGCCCGCGACAATTTCAAACCCAGCCCGGTATGTTAGTGTAGCACAGATGACACAAAAAAACAAACATGCAACACAACAGTTAATGTTGTTCCCATCAAGGCTGTGCGCCCGGTAATTGATTAAATACTGCAAGTATTTCATAATCAATGATTTTGATATTTGGTGGAATTTAGTATTTCGCCGCATAACCATGCAAAGTGATACCGATCCGGCCCGAATGCGCTGCAGCGTTGGGACCGACGATCAAATAGAAACTATATGAACGAATACGTAATTTACTTGGTGCCCGCTCTGGGGATCCTCGGGCTGGCTGTTATGGCGATCAAGTCGACCTGGGTGAGCAAACAGGATGCCGGCGACCCGAAGATGCAGGAGCTTGCGGGTTATATAGCCGATGGCGCGATGGCATTTTTGAAAGCCGAATGGAAGGTGCTCAGTATCTTTGTTGTGATCACCGCCGCGTTGCTCGCCTACTCAGGGACGATCCATGAGGTTAACGGCCGACAGATCCACTCGAGCTGGGTCATCTGCATCGCCTTTATCATCGGCGCCGTTTTCTCGGCGACCGCCGGGTACATCGGCATGAAAGTGGCGACCAAGGCTAACGTGCGCACGACCCAGGCGGCCCGAACCAGTTTGAAGCAGGCACTGAAGGTGTCATTCACTGGCGGCACAGTTATGGGTCTCGGCGTGGCGGGTCTGGCTGTTTTGGGTCTCGGGGGGTTGTTTATAGCGTTTCTGGCCATGTTCGCGGGACTCGGCGCCGATCAGGTGCGGACGGCGATCGAGGTGTTGACAGGCTTTTCCCTCGGAGCCGAGTCTATCGCCCTATTCTCACGGGTGGGCGGGGGTATCTATACAAAAGCGGCTGACGTCGGTGCCGATCTCGTCGGCAAGGTCGAAGCGGGAATTCCGGAGGATGACGTTCGCAACCCGGCCACGATCGCCGATAACGTCGGCGACAACGTGGGTGACGTCGCGGGAATGGGGGCCGACCTTTTCGGCTCATATGTGGCGACTATTCTGGCGACGATGGTCCTGGGCCAGGAGATCCGTGTGAATGACGCTTTTGGCGGGATGTCGCCGATTCTGCTGCCGATGATGATCTGCGGTCTCGGGATCGTCTTCTCGATTGTCGGAACATTTTTCGTGACCATTAAAGATGAGAAATCGAGCGTCCAGAACGCTTTGAATCTCGGCAACTGGGTTTCGATGCTGTTGACCGTCGCAGCTTCGTACTTCGTGGTGATGTGGATGCTGCCTGACGGCCAGATCAATCTGCGTAACACGAGCTTTAACAAAAATGGCGTATTTGCCGCGATCGTCATGGGTACGATCGTGGGCGCGATCATGAGTTTCGTGACCGAGTACTACACGGCGATGGGCAAAAAGCCCGTGCTATCGATCATTCGCCAGTCGGCGACAGGCCACGCGACGAACATCATTGGCGGGCTGTCCGTCGGAATGAAATCAACCGTTATTCCGGTCCTCACGCTCGCGGGCGGCATTATGGCCTCGTATTACTTTGCGGGCCTCTATGGCGTAGCGATCGCAGCGGCCGGCATGATGGCGACCACGGCTATGCAGCTCGCGATCGACGCTTTCGGCCCGATCGCGGACAACGCGGGCGGCATCGCCGAGATGAGCCAGCTGCCGTCAGAGGTGCGCGAGCGAACCGACAACCTTGACGCTGTCGGCAACACGACCGCGGCGACCGGCAAAGGGTTCGCAATCGCATCGGCGGCTTTGACGGCACTAGCCCTCTTTGCCGCGTTCGTCGGCATTGCCGGCATCGACAGTATCGACATCTACAAAGCAAACGTACTCGCCGGGCTCTTTATCGGCGGTATGATCCCGTTTATTTTCTCTGCACTTTGCATCCAGGCGGTCGGCAAAGCGGCGATGGACATGGTGAACGAAGTTCGCCGCCAGTTCCGCGAGATACCTGGAATCATGGAATACAAAGCAAAGCCAGAGTATGAAAAGTGCGTGGCGATCTCAACCAAGGCATCGATCCGAGAAATGATGATGCCGGGTGCGATAGCACTTATTACCCCGGTGCTGGTCGGCTTTACGTTTGGGCCCGAGGTTTTGGGTGGTTTGCTGGCGGGTGTCACCGTGTCCGGAGTACTGATGGGTATCTTCCAGTCGAATGCCGGCGGGGCGTGGGACAACGCCAAGAAGTCGTTCGAGAAAGGCGTCGAGATCAACGGTGAGATGGTATACAAGGGGTCAGAGGCTCACAAAGCGTCTGTCACAGGCGATACTGTCGGAGACCCTTTTAAAGATACGTCGGGTCCCTCGATGAACATTCTGATCAAACTGATGTCGATCGTATCGCTCGTGATCGCGCCGTATATCTACGGCATCGGTCAGTAAGAATCACTACGAAGAGGGCAGGTTTTCTGGGCCCGAGTGTCGGCACTCACGCGCGAGCCGGGGACACGCGTTGGTCCATCAGCTCAACAAAACGCTCGAAGAGATATTCCGAGTCGTGGGGCCCCGGAGCCGATTCAGGATGGTATTGGACCGAAAACACCGGCAGAGTCTTGTGTTTAAGTCCGGCTACGGTATTGTCATTGAGGTTAATATGGGTTACCTCGACATCGGCGGGCAGCGAGGCAGCATCTACGGCAAAGCCGTGATTGTGCGACGTGATCTCGATCTTACCGGTCGCTAGGTCCTTTATCGGCTGGTTGCCCCCGCGGTGACCAAATTTGAGTTTGTAGGTCTCGCCGCCAAATGCCGAGCCGATGAGTTGATGGCCCAGGCATATGCCGAACATCGGTGTGCCGGTTTCGGCAAGGGTCTTTATCTCTTCGATGACCGTCTTCATTGAAGCCGGGTCGCCGGGACCGTTCGATAAGAAAATACCGTCAGGTTTCAGAGCCACTACATCCGCAGCCGGCGCGTCCGCAGGAACTACCGTTACGCGACAGCCGAATTTTGAGAATTCGCGTAAGGAATTAGTCTTCACGCCGAAGTCTAACGCGACGACATGAAATTTCTCAGCTTGGGTCGCGGGGAAATCAAACTGCTGATCGATCGTTACAGCGGACGCGAGCTCACGATTTGCCATGACGGGCGAGGCGAGGATCTTGTCGAGAAGGTTCGCGGCGTCAAGATCCACGGTTGATATGCCTGCACGCATCGCGCCCTTATCGCGGATGTGCCGCACGAGGGCTCGTGTATCGATGTGTTCGATAGCCGGAATATTGCTGTCCTTTAGATACTCCTGAAGCGTTGAGGTGGAACGGTGGTTCGAGGCGATATTGCTGGCTTCGCGTACGACGAATCCCTCGACCCAGGGGCGTCGTGATTCGACGTCTTCCTTGTTCACTCCATAATTGCCGATCAGGGGATACGTCATGCACACGATCTGACCCGCGTAGCTGGGATCCGTTAAGATCTCCTGATACCCGGACATTGATGTGTTGAAGACTATCTCACCCAACGTCTCGCCATCGGCACCAAATGACCAGCCGCTGAACGAGCGTCCGTCTTCGAGCACGAGAATGGCTGGCTGTTTCTTTCGCATGTACGGAATGATTTTACAGCAGAGAGCCTGAACGCGGCGTATACAGGCGCTAAAATATCGTTAACGTGATCGGTTAGCGTTCGTCAGCAGCAGAAGGAACCGGCGGCTGGCCGTTCCGCGGCGTATTTGGTGTGCCGTTATCGTATTCCCCGTGCTCGAGAAAGCCGATATTAGATGGCTTCCAATATCTGAAAAACGCCTTGCCGTAGATGTACTTTTCGGGCACCAGGCCCCAATAACGAGAGTCGGATGAGTTGTCGCGGTTATCACCCATCACAAAGTAGTGGTGATCGTCTACCTTCTTGGCGGGTGTGCTCGGGAGCGTCTGGTTGTAATCTTTGTCGAGGTAATCCTCGGTCAACTCTCTTCCGTCGACAAAGACCTTTCCGTTGCGAAGCTCGACCATTTCGCCGGGCAGTCCTATCACGCGTTTGACATAGCTTTTGTCAGGGTCGTTAGGGAACCAGAAAACGACGATATCGCCGCGTTCGATGTGGCCCCAGCTAACGCTTTGGATGCGGTAATAAACCAGCTTATTCACTAGAAGCCGCTCACCATCGTGAAGCTGCGGCAGCATCGAGGTCCCCTCAACGACCACCGGCTGCACAAAAAAGACCCCGAACAGAATGAACACGACGATTATGAGGAAAATATCCCGCAGCAGTTTAAAGCCTTCTGACCAGAGACCCTGCCGCGACTCCCGCCTGAGATGCGTGACCTCGATGTCACGATCATCGTCGACGGAGACGAATCCGAAATCTGACTGGTTTTTCTTCCGCAAATCGAACATAATCGTGGTTTTACACGTTTAGCGGCCTATCCCAAAGCCGTGTTTATCATCCGCTTTGACCCGTACCTTTGTCAAAAGAATTCTAAACTATGAATAACGCAGTACGTGGGCTCTTCGCCGCCTGCCAGCGATACACGTATTTGAATAGCGCGGCGGTGTCGCCGTTGCCCGCGACAGCGATCGAAGCGGTTAATCGACAGCTTGCCGACGTCGCCGCCAATGGCTCAGCTAATTATCAGGACTGGATAGACACAAAGAACCGCGCGAGAGACCTGATAGCAGAGATGCTACACGTTCGGTCCGACCAGATCGCATTCATGCGCAACACGTCCGACGGTGTTGCGACGATTGCGAACGGCCTGATGTGGAATAAAGGCGACAATATCGTCAGCTTTGAGCGCGAGTTTCCGGCCAATTTTTACGCCTGGCGTCGGATAAGGGACGAAATCGGTGTCGAGCTGCGGCTCTGTCCCGAGCGGAATGGTCGGATCGATCTGGACGAGCTGACGGGGATGATCGACGCGAACACAAAAGTTGTGGCACTTAGCGCGGTGCAATACGGCTCCGGCTACAAGGCTGATCTTGAACGGGTGGGCCGCGTCGCCCGCAGCGTAGACGCTCTCTTTTGTGTCGATATCATCCAGGGACTTGGGGCGATGGGTTTTGACCTCCCTGCCCAATATGTCGACGCGGCTTTCGGGGCAAGCCATAAATGGCTGTGCGGGCCCGAGGGCTGTGGGATCATCTATTTGTCCGATCGGGCCCGCGAACGTGTGCGGCCAACGCTTGTAGGCTGGATCAGCGTCGAAACCCCGTGGGACTTTGCCGATCGCGAACAGCCTTTTAAGCCGAACGCCCTGGCATGGGAAACCGGTACCGGATGTTCGTCGCTGTTCTACGGGCTGGAGCAGGGCCTTAAACTGCTTCGGGACCAGGGCCTTGACAATATTGAGGGCTACCTTAGGAATATCACAGACTATTTGTGCGAGGGGCTCAAAGGCCGACCGTATGATGTGATCGGCTCACGAGCAGCATCCGAGGCTTCGGCGATCGTCTGCATAAAACATCACAACCCGGCCGTCACATCTAACGATATCGCTGCACGACTGGCTGCTGAAAATATTATTGTGAGCCCGAGGGGCGACCGGCTGCGTATCGCACCTCATTTTTTCAATAATACAGAGGATATTGAGAGATTATTGGAGGTTTTGCCTTAAGGCTTCAGCAGTCGATCCGGCATTACGTCAGGAGTAAAACCATCGAGGTTCAGCCGGGTCATTCCGCCAGCATCACTAAAGGTTCGCAATTGCGAACGCTTGCCGTCGCGAAACGTAAAGAACACATACCCCGCGATAACGCCGCCGAATATCGCCACACCCATTCCGATCAAAATCACGAACAGAGTAGAAAGGAAGACATCGGAGGTTGTCAACACGAACGCCCGTTCCGCGCTGATTCGAAACGGATTATCGCTCAACCACTGGATCTGCTTTTCATATTTGACCTGATCGATCAATGCCCCGGCAGAGGCCATGGCCACCGGGTCAAACACGAAAACGTTGTAATTGCCTATCCGCCGATAGATGATCGTTCCCGCCTCTGACTGCGCCAGCTCGGCCCTGATCTTTGCGTCTGCCTCAGCCGACCCCTGCGGCGAGGCAAACTCGACAATCACAAGTTTTCCGGCGGCGTACGGGGCCGCCACGGCCTCGGTCCCCGGGGTAAAATCGATGTGCTTGAGAATGGGGCGATCACCCAGAGCTGCCTCGAGCTCCCCCGGGCGCGAAGCGAATGTGGTCTTATCACGAACCGACTCCCAATCTGGCAGGTGCTTTATCAGGACCGGCAGGCCGTCCACCTCGGAGACCTCCTGGCTTTTGTACGGTATCGAACCGTTGTTTTGGGCCAAAGAACCTACACTCGATAACAGAAGTAGCAAAAGAACGGATATGTTTTGGGCTAAATACGATCTGAACATCATTCCTGCTGCCGCGGGTCGATAGCCTTTCGTTGTTTGCATTACAGCGTTAAATACTACCATTCTTTTCTGTTTCTGGGTTTTGCCCCATGGGCAATACGCACAAACCGTGTAGCATTTGGGGCAAATGCCATACCGTTTCGTGGCGATTTTTTATTAAGATGTCGAGCTAATTGAAAGATATGCCCTGAAAATTGAACTAAAAACCTGTTCTGGCGTGATTAAAATTTATCGACTTTGCGACCCCAAGTGTGGCACGCCAATTGAGATAGACAGGAGAGGAGGGGAATAAAATGACATCACAAACATTAGACTTTCCGGTTTTTCATAGCGAAAAAGGGGTGAGATCCGACGATGTAGCCTTCTCCGCGGAAAGAACGCACGTTGATTTAACAGCCCTTAAGGATATTGATCTTACAAAGTTCGCTGCGAGCGGCGGCATGGCGGCCTTTGAAGAGATCTACAGACGACATCATAGGCGTGTTTATTCGATCTGTCTGCGGATGTTGCAGAGTGCATCGGAAGCAGAAGATCTGACGCAGGACGTATTTATTCAGCTTTATAGGAAGATCGGAAGCTTTCGGGGCGACTCCGCCTTTACCACCTGGCTGCACAGGATGACCGTAAATCAGGTGTTGATGCACTTCCGCAAGAGGACGGTGAAGTTCGAAAAAACGACCGAGGAAGGTGAAACACCGGACCAGATCGTGTCAGGAACCTCGGACCCCGGACGAATGCGGATCGTTGATAAGATCGCACTCGATAACGCGATCGACCAGCTGCCGGCAGGTTATAAAAAGGTTTTCGTGCTTCATGACGTCGAAGGTTTCGAGCACGAAGAGGTAGCGCGAATTCTTGGATGTTCCGTCGGAACGTCGAAATCTCAACTCCATAAGGCGCGGCTCAAACTGCAAAAGCTTTTGAAGAAGAAAGCCAATCCGCGTCTGGTAGGAATCCACGCTTAGGAAAGAAAGAACAAGGGGTAAAGAAAGGCTTCTCGATCACGGGAGGCCTTTTTTATTCTAAAAAAGCACAAGGACTCGACATAGTGACATTGATATTGCGGTTTGCAAGCTCTTTTACGAAACCGTTCGGTTCGATCGCCTTTTCCTGTGGCGTCGCTCCGCGAGTTAGTACGTCGCCCCGTGCCATCATTTGAGCAATTATCGACGCCGGGAATGCCGTGGTCCGCATCATTGCACTCACTCCGGTCGCTTCGTCATGTTTGTCGACGATGTCGTACCGAAGCCGCTCTGTTCGGCTGCCGCGCGTGCCAACGAACCCCAGTCGGACAAGGACATAGTCGGGCTCATCAGCCGGCAGGTGCCGCTGCAGCAGTTCGCCTAGAACCTTTCTAGGGCGTACACGTTGCGAGTCAGCGATGATCTGCTCACTGGAACACAGTCCAACATCGATCATCGTTTTGAATTTGTCGCAATGCCCAGCATAGCGAATGGTTTTGTAATCTAATTCATCGACTCGGCCGAGAAACGTGTCGGGCAGAGTAGATGTGCCACCGGACGTCTGAAAGGCCTCAAGGGGCGGGAAACCATCGAATTCGAGCGGTTCTACCTCTGTCATGGACGGCACCTCCGCAATATGGCCGCCGCGAATGACACGAGCGACCTCTACATATTCATTGATTAGGCCCTCAACCGAGAAAACGAGCTGATAATTTAGGGGAGGCTTTGGATCCTGTGGCAGGCCTCCAACTCGAATGTGTATCTCCCTGACCACGTCGAACTGGGAAGAACCGTGCATAGCAAGGATCGAAACCATCCCCGGCGCAAGTCCGCAGTCTGGAATGATATTGATGCCGGCTGCTTTTGCCTCTGCATCAAGGGCCAACTGCTCATCAACGACATAATTATTGCCTCCCAGGTCGCAGAAATTTGTTTTTGTTTCGATCGCCGCCCTAGAAAGGGGCGCGTTGTACCAATAGTTGACGCAGGAGATGACGGCGTCGTGGCCGCGCATTTGTTCGCGCACCTTTGTCTGATCTGAGACGTCCAATTGGTGCGGCTCGACCCTGTCCGGATCTACCGCCGCGGCAACAGCCTCGGCTTTGGAACCTTCAAAATCGACCACCGTCACCCGTTCAACGTCAGGCGAATTATTGATCAAATCAAAAACGGCGCCGTGACCCATGCGGCCGGCGCCGAGAACCAAAACTTTCATATCTCAAATTAACTTCTAAGGTGCACAGGCCTACCAATCATCGGGAGCTTCGGGTTTTTGGTCGGCTAACGCGTGGCCCGCACTCTCCCAGACCTTCTTTTTCCATTCGCGCAGGTTATCCAACAAGTTCAAAGCTACCTGCGGGTGTGCGGCGTTTCGCTCGAGTCGGATGACCTCGGCGGTCACTGAGACCTCGTCCTCAGGATTTTCGGTAACCGTGAGCTGGACCTTGCCGCCGACGACGGGTAAAGAGCGGGGAAGGTAGATGAGCGTGCCGTGGGGGCCCACATTTTCGGTCAAGCCCTCCTGAACTACCTCCTTTCCCGTCACATCCTTCCAGCGAACACGGATCGGATAGGAGATCACATGCCGCTCACCGCCCCGTCTTTCCCGCATAGATTTTGCCCCTTTTCAACCTCGTATAAATGCCTTCGAAACGAACTGAAATATACCCCAAAGACGGACCGCAAGTCTAGATGAATCGATATTTTTTCGAAGCCGTAAGCGCCTTAGATTTCAATAATTGCATATATAATAAGGGGTTGCGGTCGGAAAAAGCTGGACAAGCCGCTCTGAAAATGCTATTCTTACAAAATGTTTCGGCCGACCCCCGGCTCGAAAACAGGTGGAAGTGAATCCACCGAAACAGTCTTCGTCGAATGCGAATAGTGGCTGGATGACCCCCATCACAGGCACTATTTCTGCGTTTTATGGGCGATGTTTGAAAATAGGAGTATAGAATGAAGAATCTCGTCAGAGGATGCGTTGTCCTTTTGCTCACGAGCACGTTTGTAGCCATCATTTTTGCACAGACAAACACGGATAAGGCAACCATTATAGCGAACGAGTCGCAGCCTAAATTCGAAAATAATATTTCCAACAATCTCTTAGTAATTCCGTCGGACGACGAGAAGAAATTAGTTAAGACGACAGCTTTAGTAACCGCCAAGGCCGCAGGTGCCAGCCGTGGTTCATTTTCAGCAACTGCTTATTGTCTTTCAGGAAAGACGGCAATGGGATACGGTGTCCGACGCGGCATCATCGCCGCTGATCCGAGAGTCCTAAAACTCGGTTCTAAAGTTACGGTCACAGCAGGCAATTGGAGCGGCACCTATCTGGTATCTGACACGGGCGGTGCGATAAAAGGCAAGAAAATTGATATATGGGTGCCTAGCTGCTCAGAAGCACGAAAATTTGGGCGTAGAAGTGTACAGATCTTTTCAGCACAATAAAAAATTCAATTATTGATGATTGTGAAAGGCCCCGGAATGTACGGGGCTTTTCTTGTGGCCGATGAACATGCGGTCAATCAGTGGCGTCGAGCTCCTCTTCGAGAAGCTGCCGTTCATAGAGGTCAGCGTATTCGCCGTCAAACGCCACTAGCTCGTCGTGGGTACCACGCTCAATGATGCGGCCGTCCCTCAGAACGCAGATCAGGTCGGCATCGCGGATAGTGGATACGCGATGAGAGACGATGAGCGTCGTCCGACCCGACCGAACATCGCGGAGATTATGCAGGATCGCCTCTTCGGTGTATGTGTCAACCGCCGACAATGAGTCGTCCAGGATCAAGATGCGCGGTTCGCGCATAACAGCTCGGGCAATGGCGGTTCTCTGTTTTTGCCCGCCAGAGAGAGTAATGCCGCGCTCACCGACCAGCTGCTCGTACCCACCTGGAAAGTTCTCCACATCCCCCGCGAGGCCGGCGATCTCAGTGGCCCGCTCCACGGTCATATGCCCCCCGACGCGCGATCCGTCTCCATTATCTCCAGCAGTTGCTTCGCCGGCGCCCGGCACCCCAAAGGCGATGTTCGACGCCAGCGTATCAGAGAACAAAAATGTTTCCTGGGGAACAAAGCCGATCGACCGGCGGAGCTGCTTGATGGGATATTCCCTCAGCGGTCGACCATCGATAAGAACGCTGCCATCGGGCGCATCGAGCAGCCTGGGTATGAGGCTCACCAGAGTCGATTTGCCGCTCCCCGTTTTACCGACAAAAGCCGCGGTTGTACCTTGTTCGATGACGAGATCGATATCCTTCAGGACCGGTTGGTCCTGGTATGCAAAATTTAGGTGACGAAACTCTATCTGACCTTTTATCGGTGGCTGCTGACGCACATCTGCTTCATCCTTTATTGCCGGTTCTGCTTCCAGAATGGCGTTAAATCGCTTGAGCGATGCCGTTCCGCGTTGATAAAGATTTACAACATAGCCGAGAGCGATCAAATACCAGATCATCCGCTGGAGGTATAAAATAAACGCCGTAAAATCGCCCGCGGTGATCTCGCCGCGGACAGCCATCGGAACGCCCACCGCAACTATGATCACAAAGCCGAGCCCAATAAAGAAGAAAAGCATCGGACGCATGGCGGCGGCGTACTTTACCAATCTAAGGTTCTGGTCAGCATATTCGCGGTTCAGGACCTGAAACTGCTCGATCTCCGCTTCTTCCTGACCATACGCCCTGACCACCCGGACGCCGGTCAGATTCTCCTGCGCCCGAGCGGTTATATCGGAAAAAAATTCCTGTATCTTTTCAAACCGCCTATGGATCTGCTCGCCGAGGAACTTGACTGTCAGTGTCACAAGCGGCATCGGAATAAGCAGCAGCAGGGTCAGCTTGACCGATATATTCAGCATTATGGGCAGAGATATGGCCAGGGCAAACACCGCTTGGAAACTGTACAGGATCATGGGCCCTACCATTTGCCGGATGGCTCCGAGATCGTTTGTCGCGCGCGCCATCAGATCTCCAACCCGATTTGCATGAAAATACTCCATTGGCTGATCAACTAGCGCAGCATAGAAATCATTTCTCATGTCGTATTCGATATGGCGTGAGGTATTTATCAGCAGCCGCCTTTGAAGGAACAGAAAGATGCCGCTCATCAGACTAATGCCCAAAATGCCGAGAGGATAGTAGATGATCTTTTCACGGGTTACGCCGCTGCCCAGATCGTCGATGGCCTGGCCGACCATGTACGGGACGAAGAGCCCAAACGCCATCGAAACCAGAATGCACAATATCCCAGCGGCGATAGTCCACCTGTACGGCCTAAAATAAAGTACAAATTTTTTGAGCTGATCCATCTTAAGGTCCTAAACAGGGGTAGTAGCAGCGGACTAGGCCGGATGACGTTATTACACCTTTGTATAAGTAGAGAGGGCTGTCGCTATTAGCTTACCTTCCTCGTTCACGACCTCTGCTGACACGGTGAATATCCTTTTTCCTGCGCGGACCAGCCGGGCCGTGCACGCCACGGTACCCGCGACATGCGGGCGAAGATAATGAACCGTCAGGTCAATGGTGGCCGTAGCCTCGTCCATCGGCAATCGCGTACGCACGGCGAATGCCATCGCAGTATCGATAAGGCTTGCCGTGACACCGCCGTGGAGGACGCCGCTTGGCTGTCGTAGATCATCGCGCATGTCGATCTTGATCACCGCCTCTCCAACAATAAGATCGACAAGTTCCATCCCTATGAGCTTTGCAAAAGGCAGATGGTGGAGAGAGTCCGCGGCAAAGCGTCTATGTACTTCTGTGATCTCGGTGTCGTTAGTTTCCATTCGATCATTCACCCTTACCGGCTCGGCATTCCGTTGGCTCACCATTTCGATAGCCCGTGGGCAGAACAAACTGGTTTTGATCGGCCTCGAGCTTGAGGTCCCGAACCTCGTAGATAAACTGCGGCTGTCCCGCAGTGTTCCCATCACCCGCAGTAAATTCCTGCCGGACGATCATACCGCTCGGTTCGTGCACCGAGATAATGATCTCCTGGCCGTATTTATTTGTTACACGGTATTTGCTGATATCTCCATCGCGTCCCATCGCCTCGAATTCGCGATGTTCCTTACCAATGAAGGCCGTTGCAGGCGTCAATGACATGTAGGCCGGCTGTGAACTCTGGAAGCCTATCGGCTGCGCACAATAGATCTTTCTGCTGTGGTCAATAAGATAAAGGCGATCGGAGAACAGGTCGCTAGATGATAACTCCTCACCGACAAAGCGGTCGTATCGCCACCTTTCCGCCGCACGGGCCATGAACCATTTTTTGTCGACGCCGCCTGCGGAAACAACAAAAGTGGCCTGATACGTTTCCGGTAAACGTGTCGAGAATGGAAAGGCCGAACCAGGTTGACCGGGCACAACATGATTGCTCGCACTTTGACTTTTTCCCCCGCACGATAGGAGTGATGCGAGGCAAAAGCCCATTATCAGGAATGATTTAGAGGGATTTGACAAAAACATTTGAGTCTTTAAATTCTAACATAGCGATTTAATGGACTACGACCAGATGAGCTTAAGAGCGATGCAGCGGCGATTTCTGGCCGCCGCGGCTGCTATCGCTCCGTTGGCGCCTTTCCTCTATCTGCAGGGGCAGATCACTCGCTGGAAAGTGGGCATTCTGCCCGACGCTGCGGGTGAGAAAAAAGGGCGAGCAGGTCAGGGCGGGGCCGCAGCTAAGCTGTTCGTACTAGGTGAATCAACAGTCGCGGGACTTGGGGCCAGCACTCATGAATTTGCGCTGGCAGGGCAGTTCGCGCTTCGGCTCAGCTCACATATCGGGCGGGAAGTTGATTGGCAGGTGCTGGGCAAAAACGGCGTAACGGCGCGGCGAACCATTGATGAGTTGCTGCCGCACGTGCCCGAAGAGGATTTTGACTATGTACTAGTTGGGCTCGGCGGCAACGATGTTATGACGCTCTCAAGTCCGGTGAGGTGGCGGCGCGACATGCTGAAGCTGCTTGGTCTGCTTCGGCAAAAGCTCCCCCATGCGGTTATATTTATTTCGAATTGCCCTATGATCATCCTGTCTCCGATCATGCCGCAGCCCGTAAAAGCGCTCCTTTGGGAGCTGTCAAAAATGCATAATGCTAACATTCGGCAATTCACGCATGATATGGATCGCGTTTTTTACTACCCGCAACCGGCGGATGTCCCGGCCGAGGGCTTCTTCGCGGACGGTATACACCCTTCAGAACAGGGGTACGCCGATTGGTCCGAAGCCATGATCAAATACTTTGCCGCAAATCATTCATGGTAAACAGCGAGGAACTCCGGCAAATCGTTGACACCACTCACGAATGGCTCCTGATACGGGAGCTGGGCAAGACCTTTCCGTTACAGAAGGACGAGATCGACGTTATAACAGCAGAAGAGAGGACGCTCTTTGGTTTCGTCGATGACGACGGTTTCCAAAGGTGGCGGGTCGACGGATTTGAGAGGGAAGGGGCCGAGATCATATTACAGGCCGCTGGAATGTTCGGAAGGCGTACGGAGCGCCTGCGCCTGGTGCCCAGAACATCCGCAGCCGTTCTCTCGGCCGAGGTCGAGACTGCACGGCTATTAAAAGCAAACGAGATCGGCAGTATGATCCAGGGGAGCTATCCGCGTTCAAGGATCGGACGGGTCGCTCTGAACACAGACAATGGGCGGCTCGCGCAGATAGAATTTTCTGCACCTGATAAGACTAACCTGGCAGCCATGGCAGACGTCACCGGTTCCGTCAGCGTTGAATCGATCTTAGCTGCTGCGGTACTGTGGGCCGATCGACTGGCCCTACGCAAAAAACGTCCGGCCGCGACCGTTTGGATAGTTTGCGAGAAGCGGGCGGCCACGAATGCTCGAAGGCTTCATGCCTTATTATCGGACCGCTGGCGGACAAAGTTAGCCATCGCGGAGATTAACAGAAAGTCGGACCCGCCCTCAGTTATTCCCAAACCTAAACGAGCCATCCGCTCTCTTTGGACAGAAAAGGCGCCGAAGCTGATCATTCCAGAGACCGTACAGTGTAGCACCATGTCTGAGATGATCATCAGCCTCGCCCCGGACGAGATCGATGTCGTACGCTCGAATCACGGCGAAACACTGCGATTTCTGGGACTGCCGATCGCGCGTGTACGAGTGGTCATGGGCGAGGAACGGGCCTGGTTCGGGGTCGGCCGCGTTCGGCAGATCGTCAACGATAACAGCTGGACGGAATTATCCACATTGGTCGAATGTCTAAAAACCCACCGGCGGTTTGATGCTGCAAACCGTCGCCATGAATATTACCGTTCGGCACCAGAGGCGTGGCTCGAGTCTATTTTGCGCAACAATATCTCGCTGCTGGACGCGAACCTTGTTCTGTCCCCTATCTACAATCAATTTCGGTCATCGAGTGAAAAGATCGACCTCCTCGCGCTGCGAAAAGATGGGCGATTGGTCGTGATCGAACTCAAGACCCGCCCCGATCGAGAGATGGTCTTTCAGGCAGTCGATTATTGGCGAAAGATCGAGCTGCAGCGTCGCCGGGGCATTTTGGCAGCGGCAAACCTTTTTGCCGGTCGCGAGATCCTCGACCAGCCGACGCTGATCTATCTAGCGGCGCCGGCATGGAGCTTTCATCGTGATTTCGAGTATTTCGCGCGTACGATCTCATCCGAGATCGGTGTCTGGCGTTTTGAGTTTCACGAGGACTGGCGCAGAGAGATCAAAGTGCTGGCTCGCCACAATTATTCCGATCAGTCTGGCGACTTAACAAATCGGTAGCCGACACCTCGGACTGTCTGGACGACTTTCGGGTTGGAAGGATCGTCTTCGAGATGTTTTCGAAGCCGTACAATAAAGTTATCGATCGCGCGCGTGTCGGTATCCTCCTGCAGCTGCCAAACCTCCTCGAGGATCGCCTTGCGCGACACGGGCCGACCCTCATTGTCGATCAGATACTGAAGCAGCTTTGTTTCCATTAGGGTTAACGGCACCAACTCGTCGCCGTTGCGCAGCTCTAGGTTTCCCAGATCGACGGTTCGTCCATTGATCTCGAAGACGGCATCCCCCGTTTCGGATTCGGGTCTCTTGTTACGGAACCAATCACGTCGTCTTAAAAGGCCGTTAAGACGCGCTATGAAAATGTCGAGATCAAAAGGTTTGGGAAGGTAATCGTCGGTTCCCGCAGCAAACCCCTCTAAAACATCCTCGGGACGGCCGCGGGCCGTCAGCATAAGGATCGGCGTGTAATCGGCGCGGGCACGCATCACCCGCGCCACATCAAATCCGTTCACCCTGGGCAGCATTACGTCCAACACAATGGCATCGTATGAATTGTCCTTTACACGGTCTAGAGCGATAGCCCCGTCCGCCGCGATCTCGGCCTCATAACCTTCCGCCTCGAGATTGAACCGCAGTCCGTCCGCCAGATGTCCTTCGTCTTCTACTATCAGGATCTTCATACGGTGGGCAGCTTGACGAAGAAAGTGCTTCCCCTCCCCTCACCTTTACTTTCGGCCCCGACTCGGCCGCCGTGCCTCTCAATTATCGATCGAACGATCGGCAGCCCCAAACCGGTCCCCTTCGCGGCAGCCGCGTGCCCGGGAGCCCGGTAAAAGCGTTTAAATATCCGTTTCAGGTCGGACCGCGCGATGCCGGCACCGTTGTCTTTGATATAGACCTCTGCTTTCTTTGTTACGGATAATTTTAGTCGTACAAGTATCCGGGGACCTGAGTCACCCGAATATTTCACAGCGTTGTCGATTAGATTTGCGAAGGCAGTCTGGAGATCCGCTCGATCGCCGACAAGCATGACCGGCTCTGACGGGCCGGAAAACCTGATCGTGCTGTCCTCGATCTGGTGTCTCGTGCGCACTATCTGAATGGTTTCGATCAAAAGGTCAGCGAGGTCGATCGTTTCGGTGCTCAGCATTCGCTGCTTCTCTCTGGCTCGACTCGCATGGAGAACCTGCTCAACCGTGCTGAGCAGGCGTTGATTGTCAGCCAGCATCACGTTGTAAAACTCTTGCCGTTTTGCCGGATCCAGATCACGCGCCTTGAGCGTTTCAAGATAGAGCTTGATCGAGGCTATGGGGGTTTTCAACTCATGTGTTACGGCATTCAGAAATGCGTCATGCTGCTCGTTGCGACGGATCTCCCGCACCAGAAAGATCGTATTCAATATCAGGCCCGTAATGATGAGAGCAAAGATGACGACTCCAAGAACGAGCAAAGCAACTTCGCGCAGGTTCAATATTATCCAACCAATATTCAGCGCGGCTGCAAGCAGCGACAGGCTGACGCACAGGATTACGAAAAAGATTGCTGTTTTACGGCGCCGCACCGATTCAATGGTAAATGCAAAATGGTGAATGGTAAACGTCCATCGTTCACCACTCACCATCAACAAGCCATTCGAAATGAAATTAAGCCGCCTTTTTTAGCTCCTTAGGTGATTCAGACTCGGACTCGAGATCATAGGCAAAGACATTCTTAACAATTCCTAGTTTTTCGAGAAGACGGAGTTGGTACCAATTGATATCAAATTCCTTCCACGTGAGGCCGTGTTTTGCTGATCTTGGGAAGGCGTGATGATTGTTATGCCAGCCCTCGCCAAAGGTGAGAGCGGCCACAAGGGCGTTGTTCCGGGAGTCGTCCCGTGTCTCAAAGCGACGGCTTCCCCACAGGTGTGTTGCCGAATTCACCAGCCACGTAAAATGCCACCCGATAACCGTACGAAGAAAGATGCCGGTCAGGACCATTGTCCACCCGCCCAGAGCGAAGAGGACGATAGCGACCATTACGGTCGTGGCGTAGTAATACTTGTCTAGAAAGGACAGGTACCGGTCCCTTGTAAGATCGGGTGAGTATCGCTGCATCGTCGCCAGTGACTGGACTTGAGCAGTGCCGCTGAATATCCAGCCGATATGGGCCCAATAGGTGCCATTTCGCGGGCTATGCGGATCCTTGTCCGTTTCGGTAAATGCATGATGAATGCGGTGTGTCGTTACCCATGCTATCGGGCCGGACTGCAATGCTAGCGAACCGCATGTAGCCAGAAAGTACTCGAGCCACTTCGGTGCCTTAAATCCCCGGTGTGTAAAATAACGGTGATAACCGAGGCCAATGCCCCAGCTCGCTGCGACCCACCAGGTTATGAAGGCAGCAATGGCATTTTGCCAGCTCATTACGAACAGCGAGGCGGTTGCCAGAACGTGGAAAAGCGATACGAAAAAGATCGTATTCCAGTTGTATCTGCCGGCCCGTGACGACTCAAATTCAATTACATTTTCCATGATCAATAACCCCCTCGGATGTCCACCCGCACAATTAGATTAGCAGGTTCCGAGCAGGCCTATTGTAAGAGTTTTGTAATTTGCTAAGTCGTTGCACTTATGGACTATAGGCCGCCACATCAGGTCTTGTTAAAGACTATTCGACGGCAACGAAATTAATGTCCGTCAGCTCGCCATTCACCTGCAAAACGAGGGCTGTGAAGCGGTAACGTTTAGCTGCGACCCGAATGGTGTATCTCGCACCAGTGGCAACATTGGCGAACGAATAAAAACCAAATGAAGTAGTAAGTGTCGTGCGTGTGTTCCCCTGCTCATCCGTGATCGAAACGACGGCATTTCTTAACGGCCGGTCATCAGGCGTTGTTACCCGGCCGGACAGACTCACGTTCGCGGCGGTCGGTATCACGAAAACCGCAGCGGATCCCTGGTCGACATTACCGGCAACGTCATCACCGAATGCGCCCACAATGGCGGTCACGCCGCTTATGGTCACATCAGAGCCAAATCCGTCGCCCGAGGCGCCGCCGGTAGCAACCAGCTGTGCTTGTTGGGCCCAGGTCGACCCGGTCCGTAAAAAAGCATAGGCCGACCCCTGATCAACCACAGAACCTACGTCGTCTCCATCAGCACCAACGACGGCGCGATCGCCGCTGATGGCAACGGCTGAACCAAAAAAGTCATTTGCTGAGCCGTCCGCACCGTTAAGACGGGCCTGCTGGGTCCAGGCGGTCCCGCTTCGCAAAAACACGTACGCTGAGCCCTGATCGACATTTGTTCCAACATCGTCTCCGTCAGCACCAACCACCGCCGTCTCGCCATCGATCGCAACTGCTATTCCAAAAAAATCGTTCGCGAAACCGTCGCCGGCGTTTAGCTGCGCCTGCTGTGTCCAGGTTGTACCGCTCCGAAGAAACACGTATGCCGAGCCCTGCTGCCCGTTGGTCCCTACATCGTCGGCAAATGCGCCGACAATGACAGAGTCGCCGCTGATGGCGACACTCGAGCCAAACTGGTCGTCTGCGGCACCGCCGACTGCGTTTAGCTGAGACTGTAACGCCCAGGTCGTACCGGTCCTGACAAACACAAAGGCGGAGCCCTGATCACGATTGGCCCCCACATCATCACTATCAGCTCCGACCACGGCCGTATCGCCGGAAATTGCCACGTTGCCGCCGAAAAAGTCATTCGCAGCACCGGCCGGCATATTCAGCTGGGCCTGCTGAGTCCACGTCGTACCGTTTCTTACAAATACATAAGCAGAGCCCTGGTTAAAGCTTCCTGCCACATCATCACTATCAGCACCGACAACGGCCGTGTCTCCGCTGATAGCGACGCTTATACCAAAAAAATCGCTGCCCGCACCATCGGCGGCGGTAAGCTGAGCCTGCTGCGTCCAGGTCGTTCCGTTTCTGACAAAGATGTACGCCGACCCCTGATCGACATTGGTACCTATGTCATCACCAAAAGCGCCCACGATCGCCGTATCACCGCTGATCGCGACGCTGAAACCAAGACGGTCATCGGCGGTTCCATCCGCTGCCAGCAGCGTGGCCGATTCACCCAAAGCATCGGGACCTGACATCTCAAGTGACTGATCACCCACCTGATGGGTGGATCTTATCGCGTCGAAAAGGGCATCATATCCGGCCGCCTGCTTTGACGGCCCAATGGCCTTACCTTCAGAAGTGGGCTCCAGACGCTGGCCGCTTGACGATATATTAAAAACATAAACACAGCAGATCATTAATGCGGTCGCGGCCCGCAATGCTCTCAGGCCAATGCGCCTGGAAGCGTACATCGAAAGAGTTTTGATTGAGTGATGCATACAGTTATTTTCAGATGGCAAAATGAGGCCGGTCTCGCCGTAGTATATTGAAAAGGATAACATAGGCAGTAAAGAGGCTGTCTACCATATTCCTCCCCCGGAGCCGGCTCCGACGGGTTCGATCCGGAGACGTCAGTTGTGTGTTATGACGTCGCGCGTTTTCATTGATGGCAAGAAAAAGCAAAGCAGTGGCATGGGTCGAGTATTCCTCCGTCCGTATAATTTTTGCGGTGCTGGGTATGCTGCCGCGCCGGACCGCAGTTAGGATCAGCACGGGCATATTGCGCGGGGTCGCCATGTTCCTGACCAAACTTCGCCAAACAGGTCTTAGAAATCTCGAATTAGCATTTCCTGACAAGAGCCGCAGCGAGCGGTTACAGATACTTAATGGTACATTTCGCAACCTCGGACGGGTACTCGGTGAATTAAGCCAGTCACGAAAATATACCCGTCCAAAGCTAGCCGCGATGATCGATTTCGAACTCGATGACGTCTCGCAGGAACTTTACAAACGAAATCGAGAGACTGGACGCGGCGTACTGATCACAACCGGCCACCTTGGCAACTGGGAGCTTTTGGTGCTGGGATTCGCCGCTTTGTATGAGCCCATCAGCTATCTGGCCCGCCCTCTCGACAATCGGATGATCGATGAGATGCTAAACGACCTGAGAACCCGTTTTGGAAATAATCCGATCAATAAGACAAATTCGGCGAACCGAGCAGTCAAAATACTCCGTGAAGGTGGGATATTGGGGATATTGTCCGACGTGAATGCTCATCCACGTGAGGGTGTCTTCGTCCCGTTTTTCGGCATTCCGGCATGTACGAGTACGGGGCCGGCTCTTCTCGCTATCCGCTCCAACGCGTTGATCTTTCCTGCTTTTTGTCTCTGGGACAACAGGCGCGGACGATATAAATTCGTCCATGGTTCCGTACTCGAACCGGTCCGTACGGGTGATCTAAAAAGGGACATCCTGGAGACCACAGCTCTATATACAACGGAGATAGAAAAGATCATCACGCAGTACCCGGACCAGTGGATGTGGATCCACAAACGGTGGAAAACACGGCCGCCTGGCGAGCCCGACATCTATTAGTGTCGGACCGCGCCTCTATGTTGAAGAAACGTCTGTGGATAAGTAAGATTTATCGGTCTTCAACTTATCTTAAAAACATAATTTGTGAGCCGAGATCGTTTTGGAATCCAAACCAATGATGAAAAATCATTGTCCTAAATCCGTTTATTGTCGTCTCACCACTGGGCTCCTGGTTTTGGTTACTTTTGCCGTGCCGGTGTGGCCGCAGCAGCATTTGCTCGTCCTTGGAGGCGGCAAACGGCCGCCTGAGGCAATGAAAAGGTTTGTCGAATGGAGCGGAGGTCAGAAGGCGAAGATCCTGGTGATCACCTGGGCAACGGGCTTGCCGGACGAAAGTTTCGAAGCGTTGAAGAATGACCTTTCGTCATTTCAGATCGGTGTGGAACATGCCGCGACAAGACCGCTTGACCATCAAAACGCGCACAGTTCATCCAACAACTTAAAGATGCCACGGGCGTCTTTTTTTCGGGCGGCGACCAAAACCGCATAATGGACGTGCTGGCGGACCATGGGCTCCTTGGTCTTCTGAAACAAAAATACGGCAGCGGAACACCATTCGGAGGGACCAGCGCCGAGGCTGCCGTGTCACAATCGTCTTTTTGGCTTGGTTCAAAAGAATCCGCAAATGCTGGGTATAGGCATCGACGAGAGGACGGCCGTTCTCATCGAAGACAATCGACGGCTTACCGTCGTCGGGGCGACGCTGGTTATGTTGATAGATGCCCACGAGCGTGACGGCGCCTTTCTTGTGCGTCTGGCAAAACCCGGAGATGTTTTCGACTTAAAAAAACGGAAGTTGAAGTGAACACCTGAGTGGCCGCGCATACGTATAGCGTCGGGGGGCGGTCAGCTCGACTTGCGTGCCTGAGACTGGATGGCGGTGATCGCAACAGCGTCTACAATGTCGTTGGCCGTGCACCCCCTCGAGAGGTCATTGCATGGGCGGTCTAGCCCCTGGAGAATAGGACCGATGGCCGTTCCTCCTGTCAAACGTTCAGTCAGTTTGTAGGCTATATTGCCGGCGTTCAGGTCCGGGAAGATCAGAACATTTGCACGTCCAGCGACGGGTGAACCGGGTGCCTTGGAGTCGCCGATGGATCTTACAATTGCAGCGTCAGCCTGGAGCTCGCCATCGACAGACAGGTCAGGCATTCGGGCGCGCACTGTCTTGGTGGCCTCAATGATCTTATCCAATAACGTATGTTTAGCGCTACCCTTGGTCGAAAATGACAACATAGCGACACGGGGCTCTGTTTGCAGCAGCGAGCGGCAGGATTCCGCGGATGACATAGCGATCTCGGCAAGTTCGTTGACATCCGGATCGACGACCACGCCACCGTCGGCGTAGATCATCGCTCCACCGGAGCCGAACGTCTTATCCGGCACGACCATCAGGAAAAAGCTTGAAACCGTTTTGAATCCAGCACGCACGCCAATGCACCGCAAGGCGGCCGCGACAGTATGGGCGGTCGTGTTTGTCGCACCCGCAACAGAGCCATCGGCTTTGCCCCCCCGCACAAGCAAATTCCCGAAATAGAGTGGATCCTTCACTGTCTGTTCGGCCTCCTCGAGCGTGACCCCTTTCGACCGCCGCATCTGGTGATACAGAGTGGCGAGTTTTCCAAAATCGGCCGAT
>JBHENG010000005.1:29043-49519 GCA_046262195.1 Pyrinomonadaceae bacterium
TCTCGACCCCGTTCATGCTCAAACCGGCCTCCGCGGTGAGCGTTCGTACCCGCTCATCGTTTCCCAACACGGTTACTTTCGCAACGCCGTCACGTACGCAGATCGCTGCCGCTTCGACGATACGGATGTCTTCGCCCTCGGGCAGAATTATATGTTGAATGTCAGCGGCCGCCCGCTGTCGTATCTGGTTCAGGATCATAGGTTTGTCAATGAATTTAACACGACAGCGGAAGGAGGCGAAACTTGCACATATTCTCCCTTATTTTTAGACTGATGGAACTGGAGACATAAACATGATGAGCAGCAGTATGGAAAAAATACAAAAGCCGGGCGGCGTGCAAAGGTACCGGCTGAAAGGCCGCATGAGCAGCTTCCTTCGATTCCTTCCGAACCTGGTAATGCTTTTAGGCAGACTGCTTAAAGATGCGCACGTTCCGACAGCGGAAAAGGCACTTTTTGTGGCGGCTATTTTTTATGTGATCTCGCCACTGGATTTCATCCCGGACGTTTTTCCGTTCATTGGACAAGTGGACGACATATACGTTGTTGCACTGACGCTGCTTCGCCTGATAAACCGGACGGACGAAACGGTAGTTCGCCAGCACTGGGCGGGGGGCGGAGACATCGTCTCCCTGGCGGCCTCCATCGCCGACATAGCCCCGAAGATCCTGCCAAAACGCGTTGCCACGGTCCTGACCGCCCGTGTAGAGATGGCACCCGCGGGGCAGGCATTGACGGACGTCGTGCAGGCCAACAAGAAGGTCGTGCGGGTCATCGCCGGTGATGAGGCACCTCCCATAAATGCCGGATCAGGTCTCGCCCATTAGCCCGGTCGCAAGCTGGCGCGGCGTTGCATTTAAATTAGATCAAAATATCGGCCCGCATCTCAGGATTTCAGGCTTCTTTGAAACTATATTTACGAAAGTCTATAGTTACTGTTCTTGATACGAAATTGACGTCGCCTGCCGGATTTTCGTTATAATGTTCCATCGTCGAAAGGCCGGATTGAAATTATATGTTTGAACGTTACACGGAGAGGTCCCGACGGGTGATCTTCTTTGCCCGTTATGAAGCTCTCCAGTACGGGTCGCAGACCATCGCGCCGGAGCACATCCTGCTCGGTCTGATGCGCGAAGACAAAACTCTTTCTGCTCGATTTCTGCCTTTCAAACACGTATTAACCGTCGATGCCATCAGGCGTGACGTCGAAGAACGTATCGTCCTTCGCGACCGGATCCCACAGTCATCTGAGCTTCACCTTTCAGCCGCCACCAAACAGATCCTTTTTTATGCGAACGACGAGAGCCGTCAGCTTAAGAATCGCCACATCGGACCTGAACATTTGCTTCTGGGTATCGTGAGGGAAGAGAAGTCCGTCGCTGCCGAGATCCTGTTCGGCTATGGCTTAAGACTGCAAGACGTGCGGGACGAGATGTCGCGTCAAAGCGGTGTCCCGGGAGTCCTCGCGGCCACGTCGGACAACACAAAGACACCGGGGCTGCAGGAATTCACTCGGGATCTTACAGTCGAAGCGGCAGAAGGCCGGCTCGATCCTCTCGTTGGACGCGAACCAGAGATCCAGCGCATCATTGAGATCCTTTGCCGGAGGACAAAGAATAACCCTGTGCTCATCGGCGAGTCGGGTGTCGGAAAAACCGCTATAGTCGAAGGGTTGGCCCAGCGGATCATTGACAAGAACGTGCCCTCTTTCCTTGAGAATAAACGCATTCTTTCGCTCGATCTCTCATCTATCGTCGCCGGTACGAAATACCGCGGGCAATTTGAGGAAAGGCTGAAAAAGATAATGGGCGAGCTTAAGGACAGCAATGAGAACATTGTTTTTATCGATGAGCTTCATACCTTGGTAGGGGCCGGTTCGGCAGAGGGCACGCTGGACGCTGCTAATATCCTCAAACCTGCGCTGTCTCGCGGTGATATCCAGTGTATCGGGGCAACGACTCCGTCTGAATTTCGCAAAACGATCGAGAAGGATCGTGCCCTCGAACGTCGCTTTCAGGCTGTAAAGATCGAGCCTCCGACCGAAGCTGAGGCGCTGGAAATCATTCGCGGTATCGTAGAGCGCTATGAGGCGTTTCACCAACTTCGATATTCAAAGGACGCCTTGGCTGCCGCAGTTCAGCAATCCAACCGTTACATTGCGGATCGCTTCCTGCCAGACAAGGCTATAGATGTACTAGACGAGGCGGGCGCGCGAGCAAAGCTGCGCTACCAGAACGAGAACCGCGGCGAGCCTTCCTGGAAGGAAACAGTTGAAAACTGGAAACGAGCCGCCGCCAACGAAGATCAATTGATCTCATACGAGCTCCGTTCACTCGACGACTCGTTCTTTGCGGTCGAGGTCACAAAGGACGATGTAGAGGAAGTGATCGCGAGATGGACGGGAGTCCCCATCGCGTCCATTAAACAAAAAGAAGCTGAGAAACTGTTAACGATCGAAAGGGTCCTTCATGAGCGAATAGTTTCGCAGCGGCCCGCCATTTCAGCTCTGGCACGCGCGATCCGCCGCTCCCGCGCGGGACTCAAGAATCCCGGTCGGCCGGTGGGGTCATTTCTGTTTCTAGGTCCGACCGGTGTTGGTAAGACCGAAGTCGCTCGCTCTATCGCCGAATTTTTGTTTGGATCCGAGAAGTCTCTCATTCGCTTTGATATGAGCGAATTTATGGAAAAGCACTCGGTCTCCAAGTTTATCGGCTCCCCTCCCGGGTATGTCGGCCATGAAGAAGGCGGTCAGCTGACAGAGAAACTACGCCGGTCGCCCTACGCTGTTGTCTTGTTTGATGAGGTGGAAAAGGCGCACCCAGAGCTTTTCAATATTCTGCTGCAGGTTTTCGAGGATGGGGTCCTGACCGATGCGCTGGGACAGTCGGTCGATTGTAAGCACGCCATCTTTATCATGACCTCTAATCTTGGCGCTCGCATCATCCAGAAACGGTCGTCGGTTGGCTTCCAGGCAAATGCGGATGCTTCGCGTGAGCGAACCGAGGCAGAGGTAATGTCCAAGGTAAAGCAGACATTTGCACCTGAGTTCATTAATCGCCTCGATGAGATCATTATCTTTGATGAGCTGCTCGACGAAGACCTTTTACAGATCGTCGATCTGCAGCTTGCTAAGCTGAACAAGATCGTCGAGGACCGCGCACTCACTGTAGTACTTACGCCCGCGGCACGTAAATGGCTGATAGATAAGACGTGCGGTGACCGAAAATACGGCGCTCGTCCCTTGAAAAGGGCCCTCCAAAAATACGTTGAGGACGAGTTGTCCGAAGCCATAATCCAGGGCGACGTCTCCGACGAGAGCACGGTGGAGGTCTATCCGGCCGGGGACAAACTCGCTTTTCGAGAGTTTAAGGTTAAAAGATCCGAAAAAGAGCTTACACAGAAAGCTTAAACATTCGGGGCAGCAACTTGAACACATCATACCCAGCGGCGTCGAGTTTACTAGCTTAGGTGCTCCCTTTTTCCCTTTGGCGACGTCTCGCTTTTTCTGTTTTCCATCTTTTCCCTGTATAATTCGTAAGTTTGGTAAGGCGGTGCAAAAAGGCAACCTGCGTTGCCCGGGCAGAATCTTACTGCCTGTAAATCCGACTTTGAATTGCCGTCTTTTTGGCCCTCTCCGATCCAGCCAAACGCATACGGTGAACTGAAAGCTTTTCGAGGCTTTTTAATTTGTACTAAGGGAAGTTTCCGGTCTATGTATAATTTTCGCGCACTCGCCCTGGTGGTGTTTTTGTCGGCTTTTTTGACGTTTAATGCCGCCGCCGACACAGGCGATAGAGCGAATGGTCTCGTTAAGAAAGAGGCTCCGGCACGTCTGAATAAAGAGGCACGTCAGCAGATAGTCGAGACGGTTGATATCCAGGGGAACCGGCGTCTTCGCGACGAGGACCTGCTCTATTACATTAAGACGCGGCCCGGAGACGTCTACGACCCCGCGGCCCTTGAGCGCGACCTCAAAGAGCTGCTCTCGCTCAACTTCTTTGACAAAGCCGAGACAAAAGTTCTGACCGAGGATGGAGTAAGAGGCGGCGTTAATGTCATCTTTCAGGTCAAAGAGTGGCCGATCATCCGCGATCTCCAGTTCAAAGGCACACAAGCCCTGGCCGAGTCTGACATCCTTAAAGCATTCCGCGAAAAACGTGTAGGTATCTCAAAAGAGGCCGTGTATGACCCAGTAAAGGCCCGCAGCGGCGTTCGCGTACTGCGCGAAATGCTCGCTTCAAAGGGTTATCCGAACGCCGACGTGGAGATAAAAGAGGAAAAAGTTTCAGAGACATCGATAGCAATTACCTTTGAGATCGAGCAGGGAAGCCGCTCACGCATCGTCGAGATAGATTTTGAGGGAAATGAGCATTTCAAGGACAGTGAGCTGAGGAACGCGCTCACCCTTGTAAAGGAAACGGGACTGGTTTCGAGAATCAAGGGCATGGACATCCTCGACCTGCGGAAACTTCAGCATGACCTCGAGAGAAATGTTCGATCATATATGTGGTCCAAGGGTTATTTTCAGGCCCGTATCGGGGAACCCGAAGTAGTCGGCCTCGGATATAAACGGACCGGATTCCCCATTCTGAACAACTTCCCCATACCCCTGATCACGTCGATGGACGACACGCTGAAGATCAAGATCCCCGTAACAGAAGGAAAGGTATTTAGAGTGGGCGAGTTAAAGGTAGAGGGCAACTCTATCTTTTCGGAGCAGCAAATATTAGCTTACGTAGGCCTCAAAAAAGGTGAAGTCGCCAATGGGAAACGGCTATCGGACGCGGTTTATGAGGATCTTAAAAAAGTGTACGGCGGCCAGGGCTTTGTCGAGTACTACGCCGAATTTGATCCGGAGTTTAAAGATAACCCGGCAAATCCAAATGAGGGCATCGTCGATATCACGATCAAGATCGAGGAGGGTAAGCAGTACAGTCTTCGTCGACTTGAGTTCACTGGGAATACGTTCACTCGAGATAAGGTGCTGCGACGTGAGTTCTTGATCAATGAGGGAGATATTTACAACTCGAATTTTCTCGAGGTTTCCATTGCCCGGCTCAACCAAACCCAATATTTCGACCCTATCGATAAGGACCAGGATGTCGAGCTCAGAACGGACGAGGAAAAGGGCGACGTCGATCTGTTCGTAAAGGTGAAGGAAAAGGGGCGTCAGCAGATCTCGTTCAATGGCGGCGTTTCGGGTATCGGCGGTTCGTTCTTTGGACTAGAGTATTCCACCAATAACCTGGCGGGACGCGGCGAGATCCTCTCCTTCAACGTGGGAGCAGGCAATCGCCAGCAGAGCCTGCAGTTCACCTACCAGGAACCGTATTTTAGAGATCGGCCTATCTCGGTGGGATTTTCAATATTCGCAAGCCGGTACCATTTCTTTGGTGAAGGCACGTTCCTTACACAGAACCAGGACGTCCTGAACGACCTTTTTAATCCACTGGGATCAGTCACCACCAATGAAAGCAACCTCTTTACCCAGAGCACGTATGGGGCGAACGTGTTCGCCACGGCACCGCTGGCCGAATTTATGCGAAAACGCAGGTTTTCGCAGTTTTCGCGGGTAGGTCTGACTTACCAGTTGTCGGCAACCAGTATTAAGGACCCGCAGATCAACGAGTCTGCCGACCCGGCAGCGCGGATACCCGTCATATACAGACAGCCAAATATTCTTACCAGCCGCATAACGGCAAGTTTTGTCTACGATACGAGACAGCCGGCGCCGAACGGCATCGACACGATGAGCGGAAAATCGCTGTCCATATCACTCGGTTTCGCGGGGCTTGGCGGTGACGTCCGCACCTATCAACCAAGTGCTCAGTTTTCACATTTCCTTCCGATTCGCAACAAACGATCCAGGAATCCGCATGTACTTGCCTATAGACTACAGGCGGGCACGATCGGTACATGGGCCATCAGCGACAAGATAAGGAGCGCCAATTCGATCTCCTTTGTCGGCGGCATTCCGGCCTATGAGAGATACTATCTCGGCAGCGAAAATGACATTCGCGGTTATCAGTCCCGGTCGATCGGTCCGGTGGCTCCATTCGACACTTACATAACCAGTCGAAATGTAGTTGTCGCGAGAAACGCCTCGGGCAAGCCAGATACCGACACTGGCCTCCCACAGCGTGATGTGGACGAGCTCAAAACTCTAGGCCAACTCACCGGAGCCAGCGGGGCAAATCCGGCGCTATTCACCAGAAATTTTCGGTTCATCGGCGGCGACACACAGCTGCTTGCCAACGTAGAATATCGGGTTCCCTTGTTTGGCCCTGCCAACCTCGCTGTTTTTGCTGATGTGGGTTCGGTGTTCAACCTCCAGAATTCAGGATCGCAGGTGATTAACAGTGAGTTCCTCGAGGACGAGAGATTTCTAGGCGCCGGACGGTTAACAGCACTGGGTCTTATAAACACGCCTGTCCTGGAGAGCAGTTTTGGAAGCATCTTGTACTACCGCGGCCGCGTCATGACAAAAACAGACTTCATTAGCGAGTTTTGTCGCGGTAATCGCTTTGGCTGCCCGACAAGCCTTTCGCCGCAAATTCAGCAGCTTTTCCTTAGAGGCGAAGTTCAACAGAACTCAGTATTGGCTGTCGACGCAGCAAAATTTAATAAGTTAAAGGATTTCAAGGCAAGCCTCGGTGTAGAGCTGCGGGTTCAGGTTCCGGTGGTTAACGTGCCTTTCAGGTTGATCTATTACTTTAATCCAAACGCAAAGATCGGTTTTACGGAAGAATTGCCGGGGATCTTTCTTCCTGGAAAACGGAATGGTTTTCGGTTCACAGTGGGTCGAACCTTCTAGTTGCAGGAAATTGACTTCGTTTGATCTATAACATAATATTGCAAATTCTTTTTTGAAACCATAAGCAACAATTTTCGCAAAAAACGTTTCAAAGCAATATAAGAAATCAGGACGCGCGTCGTGTCTGCTTGCCAGTTAAGGAGTTTTACAAAATAAAATGAAAAGAATTAGTACACTCACAGTGAGTTTATTGTTTACGGCCGTTTTTGCGGTGGCGGCTTTTGGTCAGATACAGCCGGCCTCAAAGATCGGATGGATCGACACGGGAGCTTTCGCAGACGAGAAGGAAGGCGTCATCAAGTATATGAATGCCCTCAAGGCTCTCGATGCTGAAATGAAGCCACAGGTGCTGTACCTGCAATCAATCCAAAAGAAGATCCAGGATATAGCGAATGAACTGAACAAGCCGGCACCTGCCGGTGTTCCGGTCGACCCAAAGGCCATCCAGGCGAAACAGGATGAGGGCCAGAGGCTGCAGAGAGAAGGCGAATTCAAGAAGAAAGAGTATGATGCAACACTTGAGAAGCGGAGCGGGGAGCTGCTCGGCCCGGTCTCAAATGACATAAGCAAGGCCATACAGGATTTCGCCAAGCAGAAGGGCTATACGGCAATACTTGATATCGACAAGCTTGGCCAGGCGGGGGTCATCCTGATGCTGGACCCGGCAGCAAATATCACCAAAGAGTTTATTACTTATTACAACACGCGTCCCGCCACCACGGCGACGACAGCGGTTCCCAAGTAGTAGGCCAACAACTTAATGTTCTTCTGGGCCATAAGCCGGTGAAATTGCGTTTTGCCGGCTTTTGGCTTATATGTTTGTAATTCGATCGCATGGCAATTCTCGACTCAATCGCTATTCAGGAGATACTTCCCCATAGGTATCCTTTTTTGCTGGTTGATAAGATACTCGAGCTTGAACCGCGCGTACGGATAGTTGGCATCAAACAGGTTACGATCAACGAACATTTCTTTAGCGGGCACTTTCCCGGGGCGCCCGTCATGCCGGGGGTTTTGCAGATCGAGGCGCTGGCACAGGCCGGCGCCATCCTTGCTTTAAGGGAGTTTGCCGACCGTGAAAACAAGATCCCTTTTTTCAGCGGCATAGATAATGCAAAATTTAGACGACCGGTGGTGCCGGGCGACACTTTAATGCTCGAGGTAACAGCCCTGAGGATCGGGAGCAAGGTCCAGAAGATGCGGGGCGTGGCTTCAGTCGACGGCAAGATTACGGCTGAGGCAGATATCATGTGCATAATTGCGAGCCGCGACGAGTAGGTATCAATGGATCTAACCAGAATGAGTACCCAGGAAGTACTGATATACGGCGTCATAATAAACGCCGTTATCGGGCTGCTCCTCGGCCTGGTCCCGCTCACGACCGGATTCTTAAAACGAAATCTTAAGCCCGCCTTTTATGGATTTGCGGGGTGCATAATCGGGGGAGCCATACTCGGTATCATTCTGGCGCTTCCGGTTTGTGTAATCTCGACGTGGATCATCGTGCGGCGCACGCGCGCACCTTCTGATTCAGAGAGCAGCAAGATCTCTCGCGATTCCTGAGCCCTTGATGTCCTCATTCATTCACCAGACGGCGATCGTCGACTCGGGTGCCGTCATAGGCGACAGCTGCTACATCGGCCCGTTTTGCACAATAGGCGCTGATGTGACGCTTGGCGATGATGTGCGTTTGGATTCTCATGTCGCTGTTGACGGTCGGACGAGTATCGGGAGCGAGACCCATGTATTTCCTTTCGTATCCATTGGCCTAGCGCCGCAGGATCTTAAATACTCCGGTGAGCCCACCGAAACCCAGATAGGACGACGAAATCATATTCGCGAATTCGTGACGATCCACCGCGGTACCGCGGTGGGGGGGGGCCTTACAACTATAGGCGACGACAATTTGTTGATGGCGCAAGCCCACGTTGCCCACGACTGCCAACTTGGAAGTCATATAATCATGGCCAATGCGGCGACTCTCGCAGGACATGTCGAGATCGCCGACAGGGCAAGTATAGGCGCGTACTCCGGCGTTCATCAGTTCTGCCGCATCGGGCTGGAGGCATTCGTAGGCGGGTACTCGGTTGTCGTAAAGGATGCTATGCCATTCGCCATTATTCAAGGCAATCACGCGAAGTGCTATGGCCTTAATAAACTCGGAATGCGCCGCCGCGCCTACGACCGAGACACGATCGAAAAGCTGAATCACGCCTTTCGGCTATTACTTTCGGCAAAACTGAACACCACTCAGGCTCTTGGGAGGATCCGTACGGATATTGTGGATTGTAAAGAGGTCGATACTCTCGTGAGTTTTATTGAGTCGTCGAAACGCGGGGTTGTTAAGTAATGGCCGGTGAACACAATGCTGTCGAAGAATTTGGCAAACGTATTCAGCGCTGCTATGGCTGTTTATTGCTTACCATCTAAAGGATATGTATCTCGGTGAGGACGTTACGTTCTTTTGCGAGCACTGCAGAGACGAGTCGATGTTTCATTTTGATCAGTTTTCGAAGCCTTTGGATGTACACAAGCTCAATCAGGCCTCTGCCGACCCTCATCACTGACTTGATCTGCGGCATTTCCACGTTAGTCCGTATACCTTAAAATCTAACTGTGAGTGAAAAGGGTGGTGACAACAAAACAACCTTTACCGACCTTGCGCGCCGCCTGGGCCAACTGCCGGCTGATAAACGGCGGGTAGCGCTGGAAATATGCACGGCTCTTTCGGGTGTCAGCTTGCGCGTCAGCCGCGAGTTCGTTGAGGCCGTTCCACACGCAGCCGAAATTCTGTCTGCCGACGACCTGCGCTACTGGGGTGAACTTGGACGGCGCCTAGCAATGGGCAGCGCGGACACTGGCGTGCGGTTTTTTGTCCAGGGAGTCTCGGGCCTTAAGCAAGTACCCGACTATGCTCGCATTCATGTTTTTCAGATATGTACTCGTCAGCTTGTCCTCTCGAGCTCTATTGCCCTGGAAACATTCGCCCTTGTTCCTAACATCGCCAGGGACGTCTCGGATGATACATTTTTCGCGAGGGTCCTGGCGCTCGCCGCTGAGATAGCTCAACGCTCGGCCAAACATAGTTCAGAGTTTCTTAGGCATGCCTCTGGCGTTGCTCAGGCGCTGGCCGGGTCGGGCAACAATAAACAAGAGGCCACTGAGGCGGTCTTCGCACTCACATCTGAGTTCGCTGGCCGGACCGGCGGTATGACTGCCGATCTGTGGGCAGCACTTCCGGGGTCGCTTGAGAAACTTAGTACTGAAGACGCAGTAAGACTGATGAATTGTTCAGCGAAGTTTCTCGAGTTTGGCGGGAGCGTTACATTGCATTTCGTCTCGGCGGGTGCGCAGGTGCTGGCTGGCGCCGCCGCTGTCTTTGATGACTGGTGCACCCTGGCCCGTGCTATTGCTCCACACGGCAGCGCAGTTCTGATCTCATTTTTGCGGGAAACTCCGCAGTTCTTTTTTGCACTTTCTCGACGACGGAGCGCTCCGTCGGACGATACTCGGCGAGTTCTTCAGCTGACCGCCAAGATCGCGGAAATAGATGCGGAGAGCGCTCTGGCCGCCTTTAGGTCCAGCAGAGAGGCTTTGCATAAGATCTCGGTCGAGCAGTTCGAGCATTGGGTCGAGAAGGGTATCGCAGAAAGTGAATCTGCCTCCTCAAAAGCTCGCAGGAGCTACTTTGCCCTGGAAACGCGAGAATCGAACGAGCGTCTACAGTCGACGCGAATCGGTTTACCGCTCGACCAGGTTCAAACAGTATTAAGAATGTATGTTGAGGCACTCACTGGAAAGGCTGTTGAGGTGGCACCGCTTTCAGCGATGCCGCAGGAGTCCCGCATCGGAGACGGCAAAACGATTTACCTTCCCGCCACTGTTGCCGAATTTGACGACATAGATAAGGACTTCCGTCTCTACAAAGTTTTGGCGGCCCACGCGGCGGGCCAGATCGAATTCGGCACATTTCAGAGGGATACCGTAGGTTTAAAGGCCGCCTTCGCGGATCTGACAGAACTGTATTCAGCCTCTGCTGACGCAATGGACGCGTTTTCTCTTGCCGGGTACATAGAAGATGTGCAAAAAGCTGAGCGCTCTTTGCCGACAGAAGAACTCGAGCAGGAAATCAGAAAACGGAGAGCAAAACTGCCGAGAGATTCCGATTATAAGGCGGTCCTGGGTGTATTTCCGGAACCCCGGGTCGCGCGAAAGATCTTTGGCACCATGGAAAATGCACGCATAGATAACCGGCTGCGCCAGACATACCGCGGGCTGCGAAAGGACCTCGATCTGATGCGGTCGTCACTGCGTTCACGCCGGCCGTATATCTTTGACCTTCCAATACACCAGGTGCCGTTTGAATTGCTTTTTCAGATAACGCTCTGCGGCGGCGCTACGGATGAGACACGTTCTTTTTACGGTCAGATAGTTTCCGAGATAGAGACGGTCATTGAACGCTTTTTAACGACGCCGGGGGCGACAGTGGCGGATTCGCTGATGGCGACCAGCCGTGTTTACACGATGTTTCAGAACATCACGCCAGAGATGTCTCAGGAGACCGAGTCAGAAAACCAGGAGGAGAAAGGCGAATTTGCCTACGAGGACAAAGAGGCACCCGAATCCGTTACCGAAGATCAGGTCAAACGCGAAAAGCAAAAGAATGCCGATGATGTGAGGGATCTTTTTAATGCCTGGGACAGCCTCGAAGATGAGGGCGAGCCAGATGACCTCCAGGGCTCAGAGGCATGGACCCATAACGAAATGCCTGAGCAGGGTCTTGAGGCAGATGACCTTGCGTTCGCATATGACGAGTGGGATCGTGAACTAAACGACTACCGAGTCGGCTGGAGCCGGGTCATTGAAAAAAAGGTCAAAGAGGGCGACCGGAACTTCGTCGAGCTCGCACGATCCCGTTATCGCGGGGTGATCTCGTCTATAAGGTACCAGTTTCAGTTGATGAAACCGGAAAACCTGACGAGGGTGAATCGCGAGCTGGACGGCGAGGATTATGATCTTAACGCACTGGTCGACTTCGTGATCGACCGTAAGGCGGACGGCAAACAATCCGAAAACATCTATACAAAACGGTTGCGCAAGCAGCGTGACGTCGCTGTCTCTTTGTTGCTCGATCAGTCATCGTCCACTGCAAGGACGATCACTCGCAACCCTCTGCAACCGTATACTCACCCGGGACGCCGCATAATCGAGATCGAAAAAGAGGGTCTCGTGCTCATGAGCGAGGCTCTGGAGGCGGTTGGTGATGCTTACTCAATTAACGGTTTTACGAGCGAAGGCCGTCGAAACGTGAAATTCTATGTGGTAAAGGATTTCGGCGAAAAGTATTCCGATGAGGTCGAACGACGTATCGGCGGCATCACATTTCAGAACAACACGCGTCTGGGTGCGGCCATTCGTCACGCCGCCGCGAAGTTGTTAAGGCAGGAATCTAGGACAAAACTGTTGATAATTCTCACGGACGGCCGCCCATATGACCATGACTACGGCGATGCGAGATATGCGCGGGAGGACGTTCGTGAGGCGCTGATAGAAGCAAAGACTCATGGCATAACACCTTTCTGCATAACGATCGACCGCGAATCGGAAAGCGAGCTTCGTGATCTTTACGGCGAGGTGGGCTACACGATCATTGACGACGTTTTAAGTCTGCCGGAGAGAATGCCAAATATTTACCGTCGATTAACCAGCTAAGTCTTATCTGGCCAAGAACGATTCACGCATCCAGGTCTGAAGCCTTTCGATCTCACGGTGAGCTGTTCGGGACGCGGCAAACATCACTAACGTCAAGATGAGACTTAACACCGGAACAATATACATAGCGGAATGCAGGCCCGCTGCACGAAAAGGCTCTAAAGATTGCTGCGTGGGTTCGATCACACCTCCGGCGAGCGCTGCCTGACCGGTAAAGTAGTCGCTGATCATGCCGACCACATATGGGCCCATCGATGCTCCCAATAGATACATGGCCATAAAGTAGAGCGACATGGCCGTGCCTCTGAGTCCCGGCTCCATAACGTCCTGAATCGTCGAGTATACGGTCGAGTAATAAAAGTACATCAACGCGCACGCCAGGCCCATGAGAATTAGAAAGCCGGTCGTATCACCGCTGCTTCGGCTAAGTGCCAGCAGGACCGTGGGCACTGATCCCAGAATAGCAGCCGTGCCGACGAGCATTCGGCCATCCTTTCGTCGACGCATTGCGGCATCGCCAAGCAAGCCGCCCAACAGCAGGCCGGGAGCTCCCAGGACTCCATAGATGACCATGGAAATGAAGTTGGCGGTTTGAATGTCCGACCCGTGATATCGCATGAGAAAGGGCGTTATGAATGCACCTATCGCATACATATTAAAATTGTGTATAGCACCTGAGAGAATGAGCCAGGTCATGGTCGGAGATCTGAGTACGAGTTTGTATGCCGAGCCCTCGCGCCTATTAGAGCCGACGTCATGAACCTCAGCCGCCCCCCGCTTAGGCTCGCTGATGCGCAGGGCCGCGGCCGCCAGCAGCAAGCCGGGTATTCCGGCAACCAGAAATGCAGATCTCCAACCATACTGTCGTGCAACAATGCCGCTAACCGCAAAGCTGAGAGCGACGCCCACTGGCAGTCCGAGCATGAAAATGGCAAGGGCCTTGGCGCGACGTTCAGGTGGAAACAGATCGCCTATAAGGGATGTCGCGGCCGGTGCACATGACGCTTCACCCACACCGATGCCGAGGCGTAAGGCAAAGATCTGCCAGAAACTGGTGGCGAGGCCGGATGCGGCCGTCATCAAGCTCCATACAAAAACTCCGATAGAAAGGATGCGTTTCCGCGATCCATGGTCGGCCAGTCTCCCGAGCGGTACGCCGACAAATGCATATAGAAGTGTAAATGCGGTACCCAACGCGCCGAGCGAAGCGTCGCTCAAACCGAACTCCTTTCGTATAGGCTCGCCAACCGCCCCAAGGATCTGACGGTCAAAAAAATTAATTGCGTTGATGGCGAAGAGGATCCACAATGCAACCCACGCGGTCGAACGTTTCCCTTGCGCCGCAGCCTTGTCATTCAATATCGGATTCATTGCTTACTTCTGGAAAGAACCTTACTGTAAAAAAGAGAGGATGTCTGAAAAGTCAGATTTCGTTCCGGAAGGCTCAAAACTCTTTTGAATTGCCCCTGGCTTCAGCCAGGGGTAAGGAGCAGGAATGACCAGCGGCTTTAGCCGAACTTCACATGAAAAAATCCTTATGGCTTTAGCCGTAGACACTTACGCGCGTGGCGACCCGAGCCAGGGAATTCTTTCAAAACTGAGTTTGGGCTAAAGCCCGAAGCGTTTCACCATAAATCCCCCGGCTGAAGCCGGGGGCAATGGAAAAGAGGACTTTTCAGACAGCCCCTCGATCTTTTCGAATTACTGGTGGCGGGGGGGAGACTTGAACTCCCGACCTCGGGGTTATGAATCCCGTGCTCTAACCAGCTGAGCTACCCAGCCACGAATATTCGATTATAGTTTCGATGCGGAAAAAATCAAGTTTCTCGGCCATACCGGCCTCATCGCCAAACGCCGTACGGGAGCAAATTCGACCAACCTCTCGATGATTTGTGACGTCGAAAGACTATAATCTAGTGTGGGCGTCATGAAACATCGTTTCCTCACGATCTCTATGTTACTCGGCGTGACAGCCTTTCTATCCGGCGGCCTTTCCTCGGTAGCCGGTCAATCCCCCGCTGCACGTGCGGCATCATTCAGATCTGTGACGATTGCCACTGAACCGAACGCGACGGTTTGGATCGACGGCGTCCGGTTTGGAAAGACCGGCCCGTCTGGCAGTCTTGATATAAAAACGGTCTCAGCCGGCCCTCACACTCTGGTGGTTCGCGCTGGCGGCTTCAAAGAAAAAAAGCTTCCAATAACGGCAGCTCAAAAAGGTGTCGTCACGGTTTCTCTTGCAAAGACCACCGATGAAGCTGATCTGGCGTTTCAGGTGGCCGAGCGGATCGTTGGACAGGATCGCGAAAAGTCTGCGGAAGAGTACCGCCGGGCAATCGAGGCACGCCGGAATTTCCCGGAGGCTTACATTGGTCTGGCGAGGGTATCAGCCGAAATGGGAGAGCTTGAAGAGGCGACGAAGGCAATAGCTGCTGCTCGCCGTTTACGGCCCGGATACGCCGAAGCTTCAGTGGTCGAGGGTCGGATTCATAAGGACAACGGTGAGGAAACTAAAGCCATTGCCGCTTTTAAACGCGCAATAAGCGAGGGTAAGGGCTACCAGCCTGAAGCCTACACCGGACTTGGCCTGCTTTATAAGGAAAAGGCCGAGGGTTTTGGAGGGGCCGGTGATTTCGAAAATGAGACGGCGAATTACGCCGAAGCATCTAAAAACCTCAAGATCTCGCTGAAACAGCTTTCTGGCGCCCCGGACAGCGTAGTTATTTATCAGCTACTGGGACTCGTGTACGAACGCCAGAAAAAATACGCGGAGGCTATCGCCACTTACGTAGAATTCCTGCGGATCTTCCCCAACAGTTCAGAAGCCACGGCAGTTAGATCTTTCATAGTACAGCTAAAGAAAGATATGGCCGCACAGGATTAGGTCACCCTGACCGAATATTTCGCTTAACTTGTTTAAAAATTCCTTTCTAAGTCGCGAAAAAGAATCGTTGACAGGTCTCAATTTAACAATGTATTATTAGAAGTCAACGATGTTTAGCATCGTTTTCCTTTTTACCTCTCAGTCATTTTGACCTGGCTAACTCACTCCATAGGGCTCCCTGTCTGCGGGGCTTTATAAGGAAACACACCGCACATAAATGTCAGCAAAACTTGGGGAAATTCTTGTCCGCGAAAATTTGATCACCCCGCAACAGCTGCGCGACACCCTCGAATACCAGCGGGCGAACGGCGGCCGTCTCGGCTCCAACCTTGTTCGTCTGGGCTTCGTTTCTGACGACGTTGTTACCGCAGTCCTGTCCCGCCAGTATGGGGTCCCATCGATCAACCTCGACCTGTTTCAAATAGACCTTGATGTAATAAAGCTCATCTCTGAGGATGTGGCGCAAAAGTATGCCGTGCTGCCCATCTCAAAGGTTGGCGCGACGCTCACCCTTGCAATGGCCGATCCGACGAATGTTTTTGCGATGGATGACATCAAGTTCATGACGGGCTTAAACGTCGAGCCCGTTATTGCATCCGAGACGTCGATCCAACTCGCGATCGCCAAGTATTATGGCGGTTCGAATGAGATCGATCTTTTCGATGGATCTTACGCAGTCGAGATCGAGAAGTTCGGCAGCAAAAACGGGAAAAATGGCCACGTGAAGAAAGGTTCGACAGGGGTGCCAGGTGGCGACGAACGCATCACAGCCTCCGACCTGGATGTGTCGCTCGATCGATTTGAATTCGGCGGCTCGGACAATGAAGAGTTTGAATTAGTTGAGGACAATGAAGAGATCGATCTTGCCGCGTTGGCCCGCGCCAGCGAGGATGCACCGGTTGTTCGTCTCGTTAACGTGCTGATGGTGGACTCGCTTCGTCGCGGGGCCTCTGACATACACGTCGAGCCCTACGAGCGAGATTTCCGGATCCGCTTCCGTATAGACGGGGTGCTCTATGACGTAATGCACCCGCCCATGAAGATCCGCGATCCGCTTATCTCGCGGCTCAAGATCATGGCCAAGCTCGATATCTCTGAGAAGCGTCTGCCACAGGACGGTCGTATCAAGATCAAGGTCAAGATCGACAATCGGTCCCGTGAACTCGATTTCCGTGTATCTACTCTGCCAACGCTGTTCGGCGAAAAAGTGGTGCTCCGTCTGCTTGATAAAGACAAGCTGATGCTCGACATGACCAAGCTCGGATTTGAACCGCAGAGTCTGGAGAAATTTAAGCGTGCCATCTCAAACCCATACGGGATGGTCCTCGTGACCGGGCCCACGGGTTCGGGTAAAACGAATACCCTTTATTCAGCGCTCCAGACACTAAACACATCTGAGACGAATATCATGACGGCCGAGGATCCGGTTGAATTTAACCTGCAGGGCATAAACCAGGTCCAGATGAAGGAGCAGATCGGCCTCAACTTTGCGGCTGCACTCAGATCCTTCCTGCGTCAGGATCCAAACATCGTACTCGTGGGCGAAATTCGTGATTTTGAGACGGCTGAGATAGCGATCAAAGCGGCTTTAACGGGGCACCTTGTTCTATCAACGTTGCACACAAATGACGCACCATCGACCATTTCACGCCTCGTGAATATGGGTATCGAGCCTTTTCTGGTAGCCACCAGCGTAAACATCATTCAGGCGCAGCGGCTGATCCGGCGTATTTGCAGCGAGTGTAAGGAGGAGGTCCGTATTCCGATTGAAGGCCTCGTCGAAGTTGGATTTACGAAAGATGAGGCTGCCGAAACAAAGCTTTACAAAGGCAAAGGCTGCAGCAACTGTAACAACACAGGTTTCAAGGGCCGCGTCGGCCTGTATGAGGTCCTAGAGATCTCAGACGAATTACGCGAACTGATCATTATTGGCGCCAGCGCAATGGAACTAAGGAGAAAGGCTATCGATCTCGGGATGGTTACTCTACGCGAATCGGGACTGTATAAGATCCGCGAGGGCATCACCACGATAGAAGAAGTAGTGAAGGAAACAGTCATATAGGCACGTGGAGGATTTATGGTAGTTAGGGCAATTGCATTATCGTTGGCGCTTTTGATCGGGATCGCTGCGATCATTCCGCTTGCTACGGACATGGCCGAGGCCGGTCCGCGTACCTCAAAGCGTAAAAAGAAACCGCGCACATGGAAAGGAGTTAAGAAATACTCAAAGCGCTGGTGGCAGCTATACCGTGCGCAGGAGCGCCGAAAGAAAACACTTGGCGCTCGAAAACGCAGCCTAAGGCTGCGGCAGCTGCGGTTCGCACAGGCAAGGGCAGTTGAGACCGGCGCAACGGGAACCGACAAAATATCCAGATCTGTTGCATCTAAAACGACCAAATCGAGCACGCTCGCATCCGTTCTGCCTTCAGGTGAGACGACGCCCGGCGGCTGGCGGCCAGCTCCGTCAACACCGGCAGAGCTCCAGTTCAGGGTAGACAATTTAGCCGGCGATCAGGTCGGCTCAGCCGCCATTTCAGTGGTAGGCCCGGCGATAACCGGCGGCGCCGACTCGACACGAAAGTCCGTCGGCGGCGTCTCCACAACCTCGCTACGTCGTGACGTCATCGATCGGATGATCCGCGAGAATGGCTGGGTCGTCAATGACTATCAAAAGGATATCGCTGGCCAACCGGTCTACGTCGTCGTGGCCCAGTCACAGGCAAAGAACGGTGGCGTTCAATCGCGGATGTTTTATTTTACGGAAGTGGACGGGCGCATTTACAGCGTCGCAACAAACTCGCCGGTACGCGAAGCGGAACGTCTCGCCGAGGAATCAGAAAAGGTTATCAACTCGCTTAAGAGCCGGGTACGACCGACACAGCGGGCAGCAACAAAAGATTAACTCCTTCATTTACAAAATATGAGCTACGAATCACCAGCCACAGCGGAAACCACGGTAACCCTGCCCGATCTTCTAAAGAAGATGACGGAAATGGGTGGGTCCGATCTCCATCTCTCAACGAACACCTCGCCTCAGGTTCGCGTGCACGGCCATCTCGGCCCCCTGGCCGGGTTTGCTCCGCTGACCCCGTCCGATACGAAACGCCTCGCCTATTCCGTTCTTACGGATGCACAAAAACATCGGTTTGAAGAAAACCTCGAGCTCGACTTCTCGTTCGGTCTTAAAGGAATGTCACGATTTCGTGCCAATCTTTTCAACCAGAAAGGGGCGGTAGGGGCCGTCTTTCGGTCGATTCCCTATGAGATCAAGACCTTTGAAGCACTGGGGTTGCCGAGCGTAGTTGCCGACATGTGTAAAAAGCCGCGCGGCTTGATACTCGTTACTGGCCCGACCGGCTCCGGTAAATCGACAACGCTGGCATCTATGGTCGACAAAATCAATATCGATCGGCACGACCATATCCTGACCATTGAAGATCCGATCGAGTTTCTTCACAACCACAAGAATTGTGTCGTGAACCAACGCGAAGTGGCTGCGGACACCCATTCCTTCGGTGCAGCGCTCAGGACTGCTCTTCGTCAAGATCCCGACGTCGTACTCGTCGGCGAAATGCGTGACCTTGAAACTATTGAGATGGCCCTACGCATTGCGGAAACGGGTCACCTGACTTTTGCGACGCTGCATACCAACTCAGCGTATTCGACGATCAACCGCATTATCGACGTTTTTCCTGCCGAGCAGCAAGCACAGGTGAGAACACAGCTATCACTCGTACTTGAAGGCATTCTTTGTCAATCGCTCCTTCCAAAAGCGAGCGGTGACGGCCGCGTTATGGCCCTAGAGATACTCGTTCCCAACGCGGCTATCCGCAATCTTATCCGCGAGGACAAGATCCACCAGATCTATTCAATGATGCAGACAGGGCAGGATAAGTTTGGGATGCAGACGTTCAATCAGGCTCTCGCCACGCTGCATCACAAACGCCAAATTACGCTCGAGGTCGCGATGCAGCGGTCATCGAATGCCGATGAGCTGAAGGAACTGATCGAGCGAGGTTCAGGTCTTAACGAGTCATACGGCGGCGGGGCGCGTCCAGCGACACGCCCGGCACCGAATGGCAGCCCGTATTCGCAGCCACGAGGCATAGGCGAGCGACCACGATAACCAGCATTATCGCGGCCAGACCGCGCCCAAACTTTACAGGAGTAAAACGCCACAATGCCAACATACGTCTTTAAGGGAAGAAACCGTCTCAACGAAATGATCGCCGGCGAGCGCGACGCTGCAACACAGGACGAGCTCCGCGCTCTGCTTCGACGGGAGCAGATCGTGATGACCCAGGCTTCTGAGAAGGGCCGTGAGATCTCAATCCCCAAACTTGGCCGGCGCAAAAAAGTAAAAGCAAGAGAATTGGCTGTGTTCACCCGGCAGTTTTCCGTCATGATCGACGCAGGCCTGCCACTCGTGCAGTGTATCGACATCCTTGGAGAACAGCAGCAAAATGCATTTTTTAAGGATGTATTGCGACAGGTGCGGCAAAACGTTGAAGAGGGATCCACCCTTTTTGCCGCGCTTGAAAAACACCCGAAAGTCTTCGATAGCCTTTATACGCACATGGTCGAAGCGGGCGAAACGGGCGGTGTTCTGGACCTCATTCTTCAGCGCCTTGCGACCTTGATTGAGAAGGTCGTTAAACTAAAACGCAGCATAGTATCGGCATCGATCTATCCGGCGGCTGTCGTTACCGTGGCTATCGGCGCCATCGCCATCATCATGGTGGTGGTCATTCCACAGTTTGAACAGATATTCCTCGGCCTGCTGGGCCCCGGGGAAGCGCTCCCTCTACCTACCCGCATCGTCATGGCGATAAGCGGTTTTCTGGCAGGATGGGGTGGACTCGGTCTGCTCGTAACGATCATTGCTTCAGCGACCGGAACCAGGTTTTACTACAAAACCCCTAAAGGGCGTTGGAACCTCGATAAATTGCTTTTGAAAACGCCCATCTTCGGCAGTATCCTTCGAAAGGTAGCCGTTGCCCGGTTTTCGCGTATCCTTTCAACCCTACTGTCTTCGGGCGTTCCCATACTTCAATCTCTTGATATCA
>JBHENG010000005.1:49529-54192 GCA_046262195.1 Pyrinomonadaceae bacterium
AAAACCGCCGGAAACGTGATCATTGAAGATGCCATTCTTAAGGTCCGGGCCGGCGTTGAACGCGGCGAGAACTTTGTCGATCCTCTTAAGGAAACCAAAGTGTTTCCTCATATGGTGGGGCAGATGATCGGTGTTGGTGAACAGACGGGTGCACTTGACGCTATGCTTGGCAAGATCGCTGATTTTTACGAAGATGAAGTCGACACGGCCATCGCTGATCTGCTAGCTATGATCGAGCCGGTCCTGATCGCTTTTCTCGGCGTTACCATCGGATCCATCGTTATCTCTATGTATCTACCCCTATTCTCACTCATCGGCAAACTCGCCGGCGGTGCAAAGTAGTATATGAAGGCATTGGACTTGGGAGGAATCTTCTTAACTTATAACTTCATCATCGGCATGTTACTGATGGTCTCCAGTGAAAGAATCGCTTCAGGAGTAGGCTACATTTGTAAGGGGCAAGGCGCCCGGGCCGTTAGGTATTCAAAGGTGACGACATTTGCCTTCGGGGCTTGCCTGGCGGTCCTGAGTACTTTTATTTACCTCGCGTTTTACGTTCTCCGCCTCGGAGTCTGAACAAACCAATTTACGATAACCCTAAAGGTGCTCACGGGCACTTTTTTGCTGCTATAGCCTGCCTTACCAGCAATGCCGGAAGGAAACTTAGGCTTCGCGGTCTGGCCTGGTGACCGCGAGTTTAAAAGTGAGCATCCGCTCGACGTATTTAGCAATAATGTCGACTTCAAGATTAACGTGGTCGCCTGGGCGGAGAGTTGAGAGGTTAGTTATTTGCCAGGTTTTTGGAATTACCGCTATTTCGAAATTGTCCTCATTCATCGCCGCGATAGTGAGACTTATACCTTCGACCGCGACAGAGCCCTTTTCAACGAAGTAGCGCCCGAGTTCGGCCGGGAATCGGATGCGCAGCGTTCGAAACTCCCCCTGTTCAAGCGCTGAGACAAAGGTCCCCCGACCGTCGACATGCCCTTGTACAATATGCCCGCCAAGCCGGGTGGACGGTGTAACCGCGCGCTCGAGATTTACCGGTGAGTCCTTTACGAGGCCGCCCAACGTTGTTCTATGTAAGGTCTCGGGTGAGACTTCCGCCGAAAAGCGGCTGTACGACGTGTCCATTGCGGTGAGGCAAATACCATTTACCGCTATCGAATCGCCATCGTTAATATCTGACGTTACGATGTTTGCCGTTACCGAAAGCCTTACTCCACCTGCCTCGGTTACAATCTCCACGACACGTCCAACTTCTTCGATCAAGCCGGTAAACATTTACTATCACGCTCCCAGACGCGGCGTTGGCAGCTCAGCCGGTACGACGAGCGACAGCTTTCGGATGTCGATCGAGATGGGTTCACCATATTCGACTTCGTTGTAGATGTTAGCGAATTTATAGCCTATCCTCACCTCTTGCGGCTTATATGACGAGCGAGTATGGACGACTGCGGCGAACGTCTCGTCCGTAGCTGCTAATAGCACCAGGAACTCGGCGTCGCTGCGCTCGAGATCTTCTTTGGTAAGGCCATATAGGGGTGACAGTTCTGTGATCGGGTGAACAACCGTCCAGGCCAATGGAAAGAATGCGACCTTATCACGCTCGAGTTCGAGCGGGTCAAAACGGCGTACGGTGCGTCCACTCTCTTCGACGAAGCGTGAGAACATTAGATTTGCAGTCACGTCGATGAGTTGATTGTTACGTCCGTTTACCAACCGGATCATGAGGCCGTTGATGCCCCGATAAGGGGCGATAACGGCAACGTCGCTAAACAGCACCCGCGCTGTGGGCCGTGCAAAGCGGGCGAACACAACTCCCGTTATAAGAGCGTTGGCCAAAAGACTGTAGTATGACTCTATCGTCACGACCAAGTTCGGAATAATGCCCGTGGGATGGATCGTGCCATATCCAATAGTTGCAAAGGTCTGGACACTGAAAAAGAAGCCTCGTATGAAAATATTGGATGTGGGATGACCGGAGGTGTCCGCCAATGCAGCTTCACCTAACGATGCATAAATCAGCCCAAAAATAATGTTGCTGAGAAAATATAATAGGAGCACAAGCAGCAGAAACGTCCGCCAGTGCATTGCCAAAAGCGTGTGATAAAGATGCAGAGAAGAAAGGAGGGGCATCCCGGTGCGTCGAACGTTGAATGACCCATCGTGGTTTAGCAGACGCTGACGGCTGCCTCGAGTCACAACAGCACCGAAGCCGAGGTCACGTTTCTCGGTCTCGGTCAACTCAACGGGTTCTAACAGGTTTTCGATCGTTCCTTGTCCCACGGCGGTTGACTGATTATAGCCAGCGGCCCGGATGTTTGTAAAAACACTTTATTGGTGCTGGAATATGTGGGATGGCAAAAGCGAGCGAAAAAGAAAACCTGCCGCCGAAACTCCGCCGCACTGAGTCTGGGGAGATCGAGGCCAGCTCGCTAGCTGATCTGCTGGAATGGTTCCTGATGTACGACGAACGTACAGCCCGGATGCGTCACGCCAACACAGAAGAGTTGTTTCAATGGAAACAGCAAGATGACAAGGTCAACGGGGTTGCGATCTATCCCTTTGAAAATGCCGAAGCAAGGTTTGCTCTGGGAGCCTTTCAGGCTTTGGCGGAAAATAACTCCGAGCCTCTCTTAAAACTCTGGATCAGCGATGTGCTTAACGCACTCCAGCAATCGCATGAGACAAAGCTCGAACTCACAGAATCGTACGGCCTCGACGCCGACCTCGACGCCTCTGCGATCGAGAAGGCCAATCACTTAACCACGAATACGGAACGGCGGCTCTACCTTACAAGCTGTTGGATCGAAGCTCTATGTACAGCGGAGGTGCGTTTTCTCGGGTGGGTGTATCAGGATATTTACGGTCGTCCATTCTCTTAGTAACCTATCGCAACGTCTGACACTGCCGCATGTCGCCGGTCTGAAAGCCCTTCGAAAAATAGGTTATTCGTTGCTGTGCCGACCCATGTGTAAACGAATCCGGTATGACGTAGCCCTGCGTGCGTTTTTGTATCATATCGTCTCCGACGGCGCTCGCGGCCCGGATGGCCTCCTCGGCATCCCCGGATTCGAGTCGATTTTGCTTGGCGAAGGCATTTGCCCATACTCCTGCGTAGCAGTCAGCCTGAAGCTCGAGGGCAACTGACAATGTGTTGTTGTTACCCGCGCTCTGGACGCGGTCCATGGCGCCCGTCAAGTTCTGAATGTGATGTCCAAATTCATGTGCTATGACATAGGCCTGTGCGAAATCACCCGGAGCTTTAAACTCACGTCGCAGTTCGTCAAAAAAGGCGAAATCAAGATACAACTTTTGGTCACCGGGACAATAAAATGGCCCTGTTGCTGAACTGGCATAACCGCATGCCGAAGAAACCTGGCCCGTAAACAGTACCAATTTGGGCGCCTGGAACCGGGCCCGTGACTGTTGCGGAAGCACTTGACGCCAAGTGTCCTCAAGGCTGCCCATGACTGCACCGACAAATTGACGATTCTCGTCCGTGGCCGCGTTGCGATTGGCAGAGGTATTCGGAACGGGCGCATCGGACGTGGGGGATTGAAGAAGCTGGCTCGGATCGCCTCCGCACAGATAAATGGCCACGGCAAGCACCAACGTAACGAGGCCGCCTCCACCGAGGGCAAGTCCACGACCGCCACTCATGCCGCGCATGTCCTCAACATTCGTACTCTGACGCAGATCGCTCCAACGCATAATTATCGTCCCCCTACCACAAAAAACGCTCGCAAGTTTGAGAAGTCAGATTGTAGCATTTGCCGAATCCGGTATGATGTATTCTGCAAAACACAGCGGCTTTTTGTGCGTGATAAAAGCCCGTATTACTTGCCCCTGCCATCTCCCGCAAAATCTTGACATACGAGGATTTAGAGGATTATCATTCATCTTGCGAAATGATTTAAGCTTTCCCTCTCCACGTTTCCGTTTTTCAGGAGGAAATGATGATCAAACTCGATATAGTTAACCTCGTCGCAGACCGGACCGGAGTACCAAAACAAAAGGCTGAGCAGGTGGTTGACTCGCTGTTTGACGCAATGAAAGCTGCTCTTGCGGCGGGAAAACGCATCGAGTTGCGGGGCTTTGGTGTTTTTGTTGTCAAACCGCGAAAACGCGGTGTGGGTCGCAACCCTCGTACGGGTAAAGAGGTACCGATACCGGCCGGAAAGACTATAAGGTTCAAACCGGGCAAAGAGCTGTCGGCGAAAGCCGTGTAAGCAGTTAATTCAGTTTTTAGCAACGTTTTGATCGTAGATCGCCACTAAAACGCGGGGCGTTTGACGTGCGGCTGCGATCTTTTTATTCACTGTAAATGACCGATCCCGATACTCTCAATCAACATTTTATTTACGAGCGGCGGTCGTTTCGGCCCACCACGCGGACCTGGATCAAACACATCCTGCTCCTGCTCGTCACCCTATGCACGGCGACCATCGCGGGATCAATGTTTCCCTTTGGGTTGGTTGGCGGCGTGCCCGCGGGAGATCCGCAAACGCTGCCGGAATTCATCCGGTTTTTCATCACGCTGCCTCTAACATACTCGGCCCTAATCGGCGAAACGATACATCAGCTTTTAACGAACTGGCAAGTGCTTCGCTATGGACTCAGCTTTTCACTATCGCTGTTGTTCATACTGATCTCGCAC
>JBHENG010000006.1:0-421 GCA_046262195.1 Pyrinomonadaceae bacterium
GCCTGCATATGTGTGGATCTCGAACCAGATAGGCGAGAATGGGATCTTGACCGGTTTCGCGCAATTCGATGACAGTACTGCCAATCCGCTTACATATAGGCCGTTCCATCCGAATCCGAACCAGTATAAGCCTACAAGCGTTAGCGGAGCTCCGGCGGCGTCTTATGGGCTGGCCGTGACGGATCCCGAATTCAAATTTCCCCAGCTTTGGCGGTCAAGCGTCGCTGTGGATTATAGGCTGCCCTGGCGCCTTATCGCGGGGACCGAATTCCTCCATTCTAAGGATGTGAACGGCGTCTATTATATTAACGCGAACCTTGCGAGTCCTACCGGAAGCTTTACCGGTGCGGATGCGCGGCCACGCTGGGTAGGCACCAATTCAAATCGGATCCATAGCAACATCACCAGCAACATCGTACTT
>JBHENG010000006.1:431-14207 GCA_046262195.1 Pyrinomonadaceae bacterium
TGGAATTTAGCGTTTACGCTAGAAAGGCCGTTCGCCAGAGGCTTCTACGCAAAGGGTGCCTACAGTTACGGCGTTGGCAGGAACACAGTAGATCCTGGTTCGATCGCTTTCGGTTCCTGGAACAACAACCAGCACTCGGGTAATCCTAATGATCCGGGGGTTGCTTATAGCAGCGCCACGCCCAAGCACCGTATCTTTGTAGCCACGTCCTACCGCAAGGAGTACTTCAAATTCGGTGCGACCACCGTTTCGGCGTTCTGGGAATCGAGGACCGGTTTTAATACAAGCTATGTCTTCGGCGGGGACCTAAACGGGGACGGCGGCACGAGCAACGATCTCATCTACATCCATAGGGATGCAGCTGAGATGAACTTCGCGAACATCACGAGTTCCACGGGTACTGTCCTTTTCACTCCGGCCCAGCAGGCGTCAGCATGGGAAGCTTATATCAACCAGGACCCGTATCTCTCCAAGCACAGAGGTGAGTATGTCGAACGCGGCGCGATCTTCCTTCCCTTCGTTCATAGAATGGACTTTAGTGTCGCTCAGGACGTGTTCTTTAAGCTCGGCGGGCAGCGACATAAATTTCAGCTTAGGGCCGATATTCTCAATTTTGGAAATCTGCTAAACCATAATTGGGGAGGCGGCCAGGGCTTTGTCTCGAACCAGCCGTTGGTAACGACCAGCACGAGCTCAACCTCGACTTGCAGGGTTGCCGCACCGACCACAGCAGCAACTTATTGTTTGCGGACGGTTGGTTCCGGCCTGATATCAAACTCCTTCACGCGAACGTCAAACATCAACGATGTTTACCGCATTCAGCTCGGAGTTCGTTACTTCTTCAACTAACAGAGGCGGGGCTTTCCCGGCTCCGTCTTGTTTTTGGCTGCTCGAATACTATTTTCGAGCAGCCTTTTTTGTTAGTTTATTTGATCGGATACAGGCTTTTCACAAAGTGAGGGCACCAGAAGAGGTTCTCTACGGGTACGTGGGTAGTATTATTTTCTGCGGTACGTGCGATGCGCATTCTGCATATATCATCGGCAAGGACCTTTGGTGGCGGTGAGCGTCATCTCGTGGATCTGTGTCGTGCGCTCACGGACCGGGGACACGAGGTTTTCGTCGCCCTGCGGCCCACGAATGAATGGCAGAATCGCCTTGATTTCCTGCCCCACGAGAATTTTCTGCACGTTTCGATAAGAAACTCGTTTGGCATGTTCAGCGCTAAAAAGATCGCCCGTTTTGTGGAAAAGAACGGCATCGATATAGTCCACGCTCACGTTGCGCGGGACTATATCGCCGCTAGCGTCGCCGCTCGAACTACAAAAGGCGTAAAGATGGTGCTGACCCGTCATGTAGTTTTCCCCTTAAAGCCCTTTCACCGGTTCGCTCTCAGAAATGTGGATGCCGCCATCGCCGTTTCGAGCGTTGTCGGGCGAGAGCTCGCTCGGATCTTCCCCGCCGAGAAGATTCGTCACATACCGAACGGCATCTTTATTGCAGACCATGTATCGAATGGCAAGCTGCAGGATTTCAGGTCATTCCACAGCATGCCTGAAGATGCTCCCCTCATCGTCACGCTCGGCGAGCTCAAGCAGCTCAAGGGACAACGGGATTTCGTTCTGGCAGCGAATGAGGTCGCTAAACGCTTTCCCACTTGCAGATTCGTTGTCGCTGGCAAGGACAATTCGATCGATCAACGGTTTAGGCGAGAGCTAAAGCGCCTCGTGAGGGTATTCGGTCTTGAGGAAAGATTTCTATGGCTCGACTGGTTGGACGACATCCGCCCACTGCTTAGGGCAGCCGATATCTTCGTCTCGCCGTCGCATTCCGAGAGTTTCGGCCTGGCAATACTGGATGCAATGGCGGCGGGAACGCCCGTCATCACGACGGCCACCGACGGCGCAAAAGAGCTGATCGACGACAAGAGGGCAATTGTCCCCATCAAAGACCCGCTGACCCTCGCCGAGAGGATATGCTGGTTCCTCGAAAATGATGATGCGCGATGTTCTCTCGCTGAAAAATTGAAAGTCACCGCCCGGGAAAAGTTCGGACTATCACGCATGGTCGATGCGACAGAGGCTCTTTATACCGAGGTGGTGTCTGCCCGATCATAGGCCCCCGTTCGCTTGTCGACTACCTTGCCGTAAACCGAACAATCGGTTTATCTTATGACTATGCGGCGTTCTTGTTTTGTCATTATCCTCACTCTTGTGTCTCTGACAAATCTATATGCACAGAACCCGGAGAAATTTGGCGAATTTTGGGACAAAGGCCATATAACGACCGTTATCCCGTCGGATGTTCGTCACGCCGATCTCAAGAATTATCTTGACCGGTTGAAAAGACTTCGTATCTCAGTGGCCGAAGTTGGCCGCAGCAATGCGGGCCGTGAGATCTATCAGGTCGAGTGGGGCCGCGGTCCCTTGAAGGTATTTATGTGGTCTCAGATGCACGGCGACGAGCCGACAGCCACATCTGCTCTCATCGACATGTTTGCCTTCCTGCAGAAAAATCGGGATAAGGACTGGGTCAAAAAAATGGAGGAGAGGCTTACCATCCGGGCGGTCCCGATGCTTAACCCGGATGGGGCCGAGCTTTTTCAACGCCGCAACCTTCACGACATCGATGTCAATCGTGACGCACTGGACCTAAAGACCCCGGAGGCCCGGCTCTTAAAACAGCTTCGCGACGACTGGAACCCCGCGATAGGGTTCAATCTGCACAACCAGGGTTCGCTTACGACCGCCGGCTACTCGGGTAAACAAGCAACGATATCGCTGCTTATGGTCTATGGCGATGCTGCAAAAACCACCAATCCCGGCCATGAACGCAATGGCCGCATCGCTTCCGCGATAGCGGCGGCCCTGCAAAGGTTTATTCCAGGTCATATCGCGAGATACAGCGACGAATGGACCGCAACTGCCTTTGGTGACAACTTTTCTGCCTGGGGTACTCCGACGATACTCATCGAGACAGGCGGGCTGCAAGGCAAGGACGAGCGGTTTCTAGTCAAGATCAATTTCGTGGCATTCCTGACGGCACTAAACTCAATCGCTACGGGGAGCGAAAAGACTCAGGACCCGGGGCTCTATGCGTCGCTGCCCGGCAACACTTCTGGACTCCTTTATCATTACATTTTCAGGCGCGCTAATATCCTCGGCAGCTCGCCCGCGGAAGCGCCGTCGGTAGTCGACATCGCGGTCAATAACGACAGACGGCGTGCGAGCTTTTCGCCACCCAGTTACATTCGTAATATCGGTGACCTCACCGGACGCCGGGGTCTACAGGAATTTGACGTCAGCGCCTTTAATGTTATCCAGCGTTTCGGTCAGCTGAGGACTGGCGAGCTGGCGGAGCTGTATTTCTACCGCCGTGATCGCACCGTGGATTGGGCAGCCGCTGACCTCGAAAAGCAATTTCCGCCGGACGCGGTATTTTCCGGCGGCAAGTGGATCAAGGGTGAAAAGCTCATCACTCGCAAATAACAACGCAAAACCGATCTCGTGCTAACTTTCCTCAAGATAAAGAACATCGCTCTGATTGACGATCTGTCTATCGAGTTCGGGCCCGGCCTTAATCTATTGACGGGCGAGACGGGGTCCGGCAAATCGATCATCGTCGACAGTCTCGGAGCTCTGACCGGTGAGAGGGTCTCCGGCGATCTGATTAAGGATGGTAGCTCGTCCGCCGTTATCGAGGGGCTGTTCTCCGTTCCTATCGGCGAGGGTTTGGCTGATGCGTTTAGCGAAAGCGGCATGGAGCTCGAGACGGAGGAGGCTGAGCTTATAGTCCGCCGTGAACTCTCTATCACGGGAAAGAACCGTGTATTTGTCAACGATCAGCTCGTCACGCAGGGATTTCTTAAGCGTATCGGTGCTTTTCTGGTCGATATCCACGGCCAGGGAGAGCACGCAGCTCTTTATGACATGAACACACATCTATCGCTCTTGGACGAGTACGCTCAGACTGCAGACCTACGCAGAGCCGTCGCCGAGGCTTTCATGGCATGGTCGGCTGTCCGGTCCGAGCTCGCCTCTCTTGAAAAGGACGAGTCGGAGAAGCTCCAGCTTTTGGACATTCTGCGGTTTCAGGTCAGCGAGATTCACGCTGCCGGTCTCAATATCGGCGAAGATACGGAGCTCGAAGAGGAAAAGCGTCGCCTCAACAATGTCGAGAAGTTGACAGCTCTCAGCAGCGACGCGTTTGACCTGCTTTACGACAATGATGAGTCTACGTCCGCCACTCTTGAGCGGGCGCAAAGAAAGGTCACAGAGCTAGCCGAGTTTGACTCGAGATTTGCCGATTATGCCGAAGGAATATCGTCCGCCCGTGCGGTCATAGAGGACCTGGCGATCGCAGTCCGCGATTTTAAGGACTGTCTTGATTTTTCGCCGCAGCGGCTGGAAGAGATCGATATGAGGCTCGCCGAGATCGCGCGGCTGAAGCGCAAATACGGCGACTCGATAGACGCCGTTCTCGAACATCTGCGGTTAAGCGAAGAGCGTTTACAGAACATTGAGACGGCCGAGTTTCGTGAGGCAGAACTCAGAAAGAAGCTTGCCGCGGCGAAAAGCGAATACCTGACGAGGGCGCGCGATCTCCATGAAAGGCGTGTATCGGCGGCGGTAAACTTCGGCGGGCAGGTCGAAGAGGATCTAAAGGCCGTTGCACTGGACAAGGCCCGGTTTGAAGTTCGTTTCGAGACAGATGATGCCGATGAGCGCTCTTTCACAGCTAATGGGTTTGACCGGACAGAATTCTTCTTCTCAGCTAATCCTGGTGAAGCTCCGCGGCCATTGGCCAGAGTCGCCTCCGGCGGTGAGGCCTCGCGTTTAATGCTCATTCTAAAGACAGCCACCAACGCATCGCGCCAGCAAAAAACGGTCGTGTTTGACGAGATAGATATCGGCATCGGGGGGCGTGTTGCGGAGGCCGTCGGTCGCAAGTTAAAGCTTCTAGCGTCGGATCAACAGGTACTCTGTGTGACACACCAGCCTCAGATCGCGTCGCTTGCCGATCGGCATTTCATGGTGGAAAAAGGATCCACCGGCGGACGCACGATCCTCACAACACGCGAATTGAGCGGGGCCGAAAAGATCGAGGAGATCGCCCGCATGCTCGCCGGCGAAAAGATCACGGATGCCGCACGCGAGAACGCCCGGTCCATGCTCGCCGCCGCGGTTTGAGTCGTCGGGCACTCATCACGCCGGAGGAGCTAATTTGACTGGAACGCAGGCGCCCTCGCCTGCAAGCATTCGATAGAACGCTGACTCACGTTGCTATGACGCAAGTTGAAAAAAAGGCAAACAACCACGCGGAGGAGTCGGCGTTGCACGCGAGGGCGCGTGCGTTCCAGTCGAATCCGCGAGTGCTATCCGACAAGGACGTATTCCTTAAATTCTTCCTTTTCAAACGCCCGGTCAAGCCACAAATTCGTCAACTTTTCCTGAACACTGTTCGCGCGCAGGCGCTCGTTGAGGTTCTTGAAATCGACGAAGTCGAGATGCTGGTCCTGGTTAAAGCACGAGAATACAAAAAACTCTTCGCCCGTATGAGGATTCACATGCCTTTGCAGGCACTGTGCGCAAACCTCTTTCATCATGCATTGCATGGGCGAGTTGATCGAGCCTATAGCTGTGTGATGCTCGTTCAGATATGGCTTTAGAGTCGTATGACGGGCTTCGCGGACGCCGTTCATCATGCGGTCGGAACCGATCGCGATGATCCTGTTAACCTCCTTCAGGTCCATGGTCGGTACATCGAGACGACCCTCCGCATAGGCGATCATCGCCTGGACAATGTTGCCGCGAAAATGCGCATCATGGGGACGCATCGGCATGATCTCACTGCCGAAGTCCGTCGCCCAGACAACCTGATCCGTCGCATTTTCGATCTCTTCGCGTTTGAAGAGGTCCTCTCCATTCTTATAACCCGCAAAATAGATGACTTTGTTGTTGTTTGCTCGGAAGGCCCGGGCGATAGAAAAGAGGACCGCGTTACCCAATCCGCCGCCGGCCAAAAGCACTGTCTCGTTCTCAGTGATCTCTGTCGGGGTACCGGTCGGACCCATGACAAGCACCTCTTCACCCTCTTTAAGCAGGGAGCACAGACGCGAGGACGTGCCCATTTCAAGCACGATCATAGACAACAGCCCCTTTTCCTCGTCGACCCAGGCCCCGGTCAGCGCCAGGCCTTCCATCATCAGTCGCGTGCCGTCCACCAGAGGTGCGGAGGTCTCGAAATTCTGCAGGCGATAAAATTGTCCCGGCTCAAATTTCCTCGCTTGCAAGGGAGCCTTGACGATGACGTCGACAATTGTAGGTGTCAGCCGGTCCACCCGTACGACGTATGCGCGAAGCTGCCGATCGAGCGTCGCCTCGAGGTTGTCAAAAATCGAGTCTCGTTCCGACTGAGGCAGCGTGCCCCGTTCCGCCAGTTCGTCTGCAAAAATATCAACAACCTTTTCGTAGCCATGCTTCGCCGATGCCATTGCTTTCACTACGTTACCGGCATACTGCGGGTGATTATCACCGTAGTAGCTTATGAACCTGCCGTCCCGCTGATATGAGGTAAAGAATCCAGTTTCCCCCTTTGCAGCCTCGATCGCATGCAGACCTCCGTCGCCATTCCGCTCGATCTTAAAGGGCTGAAAAAACTGCCGCCACTCATCCATCTGAAAGGTGCCCGGCTTCTCCTTTTCGTAAATAACGTTTGGCGATGTGCCTGCCGCCACACAGACAGTGTGGGCCGGAAACTCGTGCATGTCGCCCGTCTTTTCAAATTCTCCCGTCTCGGCGACGTACTCTAATCTTTCAAATATCAATGCTTTGACCGCGTTATACTCGTCGGGCACCGCCTCCACGGGATTCATGCATTCCACAAAATCGATGCCCTCTTCCAGCGCTTTCTGGACTTCCTCGTGGTTCAGTCGATATGCTGGTGAATCCTGCAGCCGTTTGCGGTAAATGAGCGAAACACCGCCCCAGCCGCGGACCAGCGGAATGAAACTGGGCGCCTCGCCGGCGTCGGCCGCCCGCTCGCGTTCCGCCCGAATCTCACGGCCGTGTTCCAGAAACTCCTGCAGCACGCGGATCTCTTCTTCGTCGAAAGCCTCGACGACCTTCTCCTCAGCAAACTCCGCGACCACTTGCTCATATTTGCCCAGCATCTTTTCGCACTGGACCGGGTAGTAGGCAAAGAGCTCTGTCGCGGTGTCGATGCCGGTCAGGCCGCCGCCGATCACCACCGCAGGTAATCTGACCTGGAGATTGGATAGGGTTTCTTTTTTGAATGCTCCTGTGAGCTGCAGCGCCATCAGAAAATCCGACGCCTGGCGAATGCCGCGTATCAGATTGTTTTTCATGGGCACGATGGTCGGCCTCCCTGCTCCCGTCGCTATCGCAATATGATCAAATCCATATTCCCACGCATCTTCGATCGTGAGCGTGCCTCCAAACCTGATGCCGGCGTACGACCTGAAGCGTTTTCGACGCGTCAGCATGAGCTGGATCATTGTCAGGAAATTCTTGTCCCAGCGGACCGTGATGCCGTATTCCGAAACGCCGCCAAAGCCGGAAAGGATGCGTTCGTCAAGCTCCTCGGTGATCTCTGCGATGTCTTTAATAGGCTTGGGACAGACTTTGCCGTTTCGGCCGGTCCACGCCTCAGGCAGCGGCTCGATCTTAAGACCGTCGATTCCAACTACGCCGAAGCCTTCGTTTATCAGGTAGTGCGCGAGCGTATAACCCGCCGGTCCTAGTCCGACTACCATCACATTTTTGCCGTTGTACGGTAAGGGGTACGGCCGGTTCGCATTTAGCGGGTTCCATCGGGTCAAAAGATGATAGATCTCAAATCCGTACGGCAGTTGGAGCACATCCGTAAGGGTCGCGGTCTCTGCCAGGGGAATGTTCACGGGCTCCTGCTTTTGAAAGATACAGCCCTTCATGCAGTCATTACAGATACGATGACCGGTGCCGGCGCACATGGGATTGTCGATAGTCACAAGAGCAAGCGAGCCGATCGAGTCGCCCTGCTTTTTTAACAGGTGCATCTCAGAGATCTTTACGTCGAGCGGATAGCCAAGGGCCAATACCCCGAGTGGGTTTCTTTTTACGCTGCCGTCGGGCTCATGCAGCCCTGTAGAACAAGAGTCCTTTTCGCGCTCATGACAGATAAGGCAGTAATCAACCTCATAAAGCGCATCGCGCATGGTGCCGCGATCGTCCGTGAGCGCAAATCCGTCCCGCCGGCGCATCTGCTCGTCTGCCCCACGCATTACATTTGGTAATTCAGGCTGCGGATGGATCAGGTGGACGAGATTTTGATAATCGAGCGGATGCGGGGTTTTAAAGCTGTACCATCTCTTTGACTTGTTCGCGAAGGCAAGCGCTGACCAGGCTTCAACTATCCGGAGCGTTGCCTTTACCGTCAGCAGGTCGCCTACCGCATCTTCTTCGAGAATGGCGGCTGCAAACAGATCACCGAAGGTTTTGTCCTTTAATTTGACGTACCCGGCGTTTAGTTGCGTGAGGATCAGCGATACATACTCGTCGGGTTCGCCGCCTTTGGTCAACGCTTCTTCAGCATCGAGCAGACGGCAAGTCATCTCGGCTATTGACAGCTCTTCGTCGTGCGAGAGCGTTTCGTCAAAGGCCGCGTTTCGCAGCTCGATCAGCGCTTGCCACAGCTTGCCTTCATCGAGTGCTGCGAGCTGTTCCGGCTTGTATTTTTTTGCGGCACGGCGCTGAACAAAGAACTTGTACCGCCAAATCGGGTTCTGCGTGCGGATCGTCCGCCTCAGTTCCTCACGGTTTTCATTGATATCAAATAGCTTCGCAATGAACTCCGACAGGTAGGGCGCGGCATCTGTCAATATTTTCGATTCGACCTTCTTTTCATATCCGGCTCCGCGGTTAGCGATATATTTCGATAATGCCGTGTGCAGCACAGGGTCGCGGCTTTCCACCTCGGCGTAAAATCTCCCGGCCAACTCTTTCAACTTTAATGCGTCAAATAGGTCAGAAAAGTGAAAGCCTTCGATACCGAGCACGATGTCGTGCTGAGACCGGGCATTACCGTTTTGCGAAATTACCGTCATATTTGTTCAAAATACCCCAGATCTACCACTAAAGGGCAAATGAACAGTATAACACTGGGCCTTTCAAAGGACACAAACCGGCCGCCTTGCCCGTCGGAAGGCGGTAAATGCGTGAAAAAACGCCTTAAATGTGGTATAAAGCAAGTTTATGTCCAATAAGTAATAAGCCGCGTGGGCGGGAATCTGGATTATTTTTGTAGTATGGAAAACGATCAGCGGTTGACGCCTTTGCCGATAGGGGCAAGCAATTTACAACCGGCACACATCGACTATTCGCCCGGATATACACCGTCGTACGACGAATCTCTCGAGAACAAACGGTCGATCAGACAATATTTTAATATCGTCTACAAACGGCTGCCGATCATCATCGGGTTGACCATCGTCATCACGGCTGCCGCGGCCTTCTATTCATTCAGACAGCCTTCGATCTTTGAGGCCAGAACTGGCATCATTATCGAGCCTCGCAAACCCGCGGTCACCCAGAAAGATTCGATTAACATCAATTTCGGGGACGACGAAAAATACTACAAGACGCAGCTGCAGCTTCTCCAGAATGGCGATCTCATGAAACGCGTCGTGGTCGCGCTCGGCATGCATCGTCAGCCCGGCCTGTTTCCTGAGGGTGATCGCGGCATCACGGCGACATTTCGATCGCTTTTCTCCGGCGGGCAAAAGCCTCCTGAACCAGATAATTCGCTGCCCGTCGTCAGCGACGCGTCCATCGAGGTGGGCACCGACAAAAAAATGGAACTCACTCCGGAAGAGGACCGGCGTGCGGCACTGTACGCGGGCAATATTAGCCTGACGGTCGAGCCCGTCGAGCGTACCAGCATCGTCTATTTAAAGGTGCAAAGTTCAAATCCTTCCGTCACGGCCAAGGTCGCTGACAAGCTCGCGGTGGTCTTTGCGGAGGAGGACTATCAGCGAGAGAGTTCCGGAGCAAAAGCAGCCTATGAGGAGCTGGGCACCTCTATTGAACGGCTAAAACAGACCATTCTCGACCAGGAAGCAAAGTTTATTGCGGCAATGCGGTCCAGCAACCTGCCGCTCATGAAAAAGGGAGAAGACCTCAGAGCGACAGATCTTGAAGTATTGATAAAACGTTGGCGCGAGGCGCAAAGTGAGGTCGCAAACCTGAACGCTAAACTGACCGCGGCCGAGGCCGCCGAAGCTAAAGGCGACATCCTTGCCGTACTTACCGATAACAAGGCCATTCAGGACGCACGCACACGGAACGACAAGCGTCGCGACCTGCTCGACAACTGGCTTGAGGAGATCGACAAAAAGATCAACACATCTGAGGAAAAGCTAAAGACCCTGGGGGTTAGATATACCGACGCGCATCCCGACTTTATCTCGGAAACCGAGCGCCTAAAAGCTCTCAAAGACGAACGAGCGCGTGTCTCGAAGGACATGTCTAAAAAGATCGATGAAGAGGGCTCTAAAGCTATCAAGGGCGCGGAACGTGAAGCCCTGACGAGCCTCCGGTCTCAGCTTTCGGCCGCCCGCAATCGCGAGGCACGCCATGCCGGCGAGTACCGTGATGCCCTCGCAAAGGCTAATTTCGAGGGACAGGCCGAGACCGAGCTGACCACCATGATCAGTGAGCGAGAGTCGAACCAAAAACTGCTGGATACGTATATCGCTCGTCAAAAGGAACAGGAGCTCGCCCTCGCAAACATTCCGAGGAACATTAAGATTCACTCGAACGCGGTTGAACCGGGCGGACCGGTCGGTCCGCCGCGAACTCGCAATATAATGATCGCGTTTCTGCTATCGCTCGGCGTTGGTGTTGGGCTCGCCTTCCTGCTCGATTATCTCGACGACTCCGTACGCACCTCGGACGACATCAGCCGTCATCTCGGACTGCCGACATTAGCGCTCATACCGCATCATCTGCCTACGGAGAAGCGAAAGCTCCTGCCGGGTAAGAATGGAGGCGGTGCTATGGCCCCGGGCAACGCCTTGATCACCCTCGACGAACGCACATCTCCAATGGCCGAGGCGTATCGCCATTTACGCACGTCGCTGCTCTTTTCGTCGGCGGGCAAACCGCCGAAGACAATTTTGGTCACCTCGTCGCAGCCGTCCGAGGGCAAAACGACGACGGCGATAAATACGGCTATCACGCTCGCTCAGAGCGATGTTGATGTCGTGATCATCGATTGCGACCTGCGTCGGCCGCGGCTTCACAGCCATTTTGGTTTGGACAACAATCGCGGTCTAACGAACTACCTTTCAGGCGACAAGGAAACAGAAGGCTTGATCAGGACATATCCCGATCTGCCGCGATTAAAGGTCATAACGAGCGGCCCGATACCGCCAAACCCAGCCGAGCTGCTCAGCTCAAATGAAATGCGCAATCTGCTGCAGTTCTTGAGCGGCAAGTTCAAGCACGTGATCATCGATTCGCCGCCGGCCATCTCGTTTACCGATGCCTCTATCCTGTCGACACTCGTTGACGGCGTGGTGCTGGTCGCGATGGCAAATAAGAGCTCGATACACCTGATGCGGCAATTCAAACAGCGTGTCAGCAATATCGGCGCACGCATCTACGGCGTAGTCCTTAACGGCATAAGGTCGGGCTCGACAGAATACTATTATTACGGCTCAGGCTATTACAATTACTATTCGAGGCCGGATGGCGACGAGTCAACGCCCTATCTGGATGACCAGCAAGGACGCGATACCTAAAATAAAAGGCCGGAGCTGATCCCCGGCCTTTTATTTTTGCACGCTCGCAATTCTCAACATTCGATTCGCCGCATCTGTCTCAGCAGCACGTCTGCGTAGTGTTTCGGTGTATTTATATTCCTGAGGACCAGCTTGCCGCCCTCCTCGCTGGCGTTGTCGATCACCAGGTCTCCAAAACCAAGCACCCGCTGTAGTACGCTGGATGTAACCGTCACGTCCTGTATCCGCCGTATTGGCACACTCCTCGTAGTCCGCGATACAAATCCCTCGTCTATCTCCAGTTTTGAGTCGGTCAACGTGTAGGTGACTATCTTTTGCTTGAAATGATAAAAAGCGGGTATTAGAAAAAGAAGCATCCCGATCAGAATGGCTATCCACGTCGCCATGGCCGTGAATGCGCTAGAGATCGCCACCACGAGCAGTGCTCCGAAAGCGGCCAGCATATACCCAGCCTTCACGAACATGAGCGTGGGGCTTATGCGAAAGATCTCGGCCTCGGCCGAATCCGTTTCCGCAGTACCGCCGACGTGTGCTTCGATCGTCTCTATCGGTTCCAATGTCTCAACGCGGGCGCCTCGGCGAGTCGCCACGCGCGTCTCGACCTCGACCTCCATCGAGGTTCCGCATTTTCGGCAAAACACAGCCGTGTCCGAATTGCCAGCCCCGCATTTGATGCAGTACATAGATAACCCAGTGAGTTCGGAACATTATACGCCCTGCCCCATATAAGGGAAATCTACACAAAAACGCGGCCGACGCGTGCCGGCCGCAAGTCTTTCGACTATTTGGAGAAGAAGTGTCCTCGGTGGGAACTCTTTAAAGATCTACTGGTTTACCAGCCTCATGCGGCCGTCGGGCAGCTTGATGGCCACAGCGTCCTGTTCGATGGTCAGGGGCTGAGTCTCATTCTTGACAAGTTTTGCGATCACTTTGTTATTGATCTGCGGCAATGTCCGTGCGATCGACGGATTTGAGATCGATCCATATCGGGCAGAGATCCGGCGGACATACTCACGAGTCTCGCTATACGGCGGTATCTGGTAACCGTATTTCATAACCGCACCCTCGCCCGCATTGTAACCCGCCAGGGCAAGGTTCACATCCTGGCCAAACATATCGAGCAGCATTCTCATATATTTCACGCCGCCCTCGATGTTTTGCCTTGGATCATAGATATTCGATACGCCCAGTCGCCGGGCCGTTGCCGGCATCAGCTGCATCAGTCCGCTCGCGCCTTTGTACGACAGGGCCCTGAGCTTGAAAGACGACTCCTGGTGCATCTGAGCGTAAATGAGCAGTGGATCGATACGGTAGCGCCGGCTCGAGTCGACAATATACGAGTCGATCATTACATCGCCCGTGGTGAACCCCTTCATGTGCGAAGCCGTGCCCATCACGAGTTTGTTGTATTCCGCCCGGGGCATCTCCCGGCTCGCGAGTCCCTCGGTCACACTCATTCGTGATTGTCCCGTCTTCTGTACGAGCTTTTTGCCGAACGTGACTTTAGTGGGAGCCAGCAGTGGTTTCTGTTTCGCCGCGCCGACAGGCGAAAACTCGGAGCGCTGGATCTGGACCTGTACACCGAGTGAGGTGTCAAAATTATCAAAGAAACGCTGGCGTTCCTGGGCAGACGTTGAAAGTACGGAGAGCGCCCCGAAGGCGACTAGACGGTATGATTTTTTCATCTGTTGCTAAGGCAGGCTAACTTGTGCGCAAGGGACAACCGCTACGGGTTTCGCCATTGCTTAGTTATTAGAAACGCGCAAGAGTGGTTGGTTTCCACAAAATACAAAGAAATTTAATTGTGTTAAACAGATGGACCAGTTTGCGACCTGGCGGCGCTCTTCAACCTTTTCTCCAGTTGGGTTATCTTTGTCCTATGCTTTACGTTTCGCAGATTCTGAACCGGCCCGTTTTTGACGCGCGCAATGAAAAGATTGCGGTCATTAACGACGTGCTGGTGCAGTACGGCGGGG
>JBHENG010000006.1:14217-49217 GCA_046262195.1 Pyrinomonadaceae bacterium
CCCGCCGGTGGTCGGCTTAGTCGCCGGCTATCGGCGTCGAAATTTCTTTATCCCAAGTCGCGATTTCTCCGGTCTTGGCCAGGACGGCGCAAAAATGTCGTCGACGATCCTGGACCTCACCCCTTTTATTCGCCGCGAGGGCGAGGTGCTGCTGGGCAAGGACGTGCTCGACAACCAGCTTATCGACGTGGATGGCAAGCGCGTGGTCCGCGTTAATGACGTTCAACTGATAGAGGCGGGCGGTGTCTGGCGCGTGTCCGGCGCCGACGTGAGCCTCCGCGGCTTTTTGCGGCGGTTGATGCCGCAGGGTTTTTACGGCAGCACAAAAACCGTGGAGGTCATCGACTGGGCCGACGTGGGCTACCTCGCCACCGACACCGCGACCGTCACGGTGCAGCTAAAATCGTCCAAGGACAAGCTTTCCCGCCTTCATCCGGTAGAGATCGCTCAATTGGCTGAATCACTGTCGCCCATACATCGCACAGAGGTCGTTGAGAGCCTTGATAACGAGACGGCCGCCGACACTTTAGAGGAAATGTCGACAGAAGCCCAAGCCCGCATCCTGGAGGACCTCGACGGTGAACGTGCTGCGGACATTCTCGAGGAAATGTCCCCGGACGATGCTGTTGACGTTCTGGACGAGATGGATAATGAAAAGGCCCAAGAGCTTTTTGATCTGATGGAGGATGATGAAAAGGCCGATCTAGCCGAGCTGATGCACTTTGAACACGACACGGCCGGCGGTCTGATGACGACCGAGTTCGTCGTGTTTCCAAAAGATCTCACTGTCGGCGAGACGATCGCGCGGCTTCGCCAGATGGCCGAGACTCCGAACATGATCTATTACCTCTACATCGTTGAGGAAGAGGGCTCATGGAAGATCAGTGGCCTCATTAGCCTTAGAAGCCTCATCCTCGCAGATCCGACGTTCAAGCTCGCCGACGTCATGCGAAGCGATTTCCGCTTCGCCCACCCCTCCGAGTCCGCCGAGTCCGTGGCACAAACAATTTCTGAATATAATTTGCTCGCCCTACCCGTCATCGACGACGAAGGCGACATTGCCGGCATTGTCACCGTCGACGACGCGATGGAGATCTTGCTGCCGAAAAATCTTCAGCGCCGCCTGCCGAGATTGTTTGGTTAGCTGCTCGATCTGAAACCGCACTTGGGGCTTTCCGTAATAAATAAAGTTGTTTGCACAACCTGTGCCTGCTGATAAACTACTAAGAAATCGTAGTTAAAAAAATAATCTGGAGGAAAAGATGAGAATTTTGACCTTATTGACGGTACTGCTTGGGTTCACCGTTGGTGTGAGTGCTCAGGGAGCCGCGATCGGCAGCCCTGTTGAGAATTTCAGGTTGACTGATATTAGCGGCAAAGCGGCCAGCCTGGACGAGCTGAAAGGTAAAAACGGCTCCGTCATCGTTTTTTTATCGGCTCAGTGTCCGGTGGTCAAAGGTTACAATGCCCGGATAAACCAGATCGCTGGCGACTACGCCGCCAAGGGCATCAATTTCATCGGCATAAACTCGAACGCGACCGAGTCTCTAGACTGGGTAAAATCGGATGCGGAAAAAGTCGGATACAAATTCCCGGTCCTCATCGACAAAGGCGGTGTACTGGCCAAGAAGCTGGGCGCTACCGTCACGCCCGAGGTTTATTATCTCGATGCAAAAGACGTACTGCAGTATCACGGCGCGATCGATAATGATCGCTCTGGAAAGGCACCGACCGAGCAGTATTTGCGCACCGCGTTCGACTCGTCACTGGGTGGTAAGAAAATAGAGAAAACGCGTGCAAACGCCTTTGGTTGCTCGATCAAATTTGCGGTCGAATAAGGTATTTTCCTATGACAAGACTTCTGAAGCTCGCGGTCAAAGCCTCCGCATGCGCCCTTTTGAGTGCTGCATTCGTAGGCGACGCTGTAGCCCAAAAGCGCACACCGGTCAGACGTAAAGCGGCGGCAAAGGTGGTCGTCCCGGCGCCAAAGATCACCAAGATCGACATCGAGGGCCTAAAAAAGATCATTAAGCCGGCGGGCAAACCCCTTTTGATTAACTTTTGGGCTACGTGGTGCGACCCCTGCCGCGAGGAGTTTCCAGATCTGATAAAGCTCAATGAGGCTTACCGGGGCAAGATCGATTTTATTACTATCTCACTGGACGATCCGAAGGATATCAACACACTGGTACCTAAATTCCTCCGGCAAATGAAGGCTGACATGACCCCGTATTTGCTGCATACGCCTGACGAGAGTGCGGCTATTGGGCTTGTCTCAAAAGACTGGAGCGGCAGCTTGCCCCTAACGATCCTTTACTCCGCCGAAGGCGTCGAGGCTTATCAGCGGCAGGGCAAGGTAAGGGTTCCGGCGGTCACTGCCGAGATCGACAAGCTTCTTTCGTCCGCTCCAATAGCGGGACCCGATTTGCCCTGATCCAGTAATTTTTCAGCCCACTAGGGTCTATGCCTTCAGATTTGAAATATCGATCTGAAACACATAGACTCTTTTGTTTATTTGGGGTGATGATCTCCGCCCTATTTACACCTGATGACTTTTATCACGCCCGAAATCGTTTCCCAACACAATCTCACGTCCGCAGAGTACAACCGTATCGTACAGATACTTGGGCGCGAGCCTAATTTGACGGAACTTGGCGTTTTCAGCGTGATGTGGTCCGAGCACTGCTCTTACAAATCATCGCGGGTCCATCTTAAACGCCTGCCGACCACCGGCGAACGTGTCATTGTCCCTCCCGGTGAGAATGCCGGTGTCGTTGATATCGGCGACGACTGGTGCGTCGCTTTTAAGGTCGAGTCTCACAATCATCCGAGCTTTATCGAACCATTTCAGGGTGCGGCAACCGGCGTCGGCGGCATTCTCCGCGACGTATTTACTATGGGGGCGAGGCCCATCGCGGCCATGAACTCTTTGAGATTTGGTCCGCTTAACGGTGGCAAGCACGGGACGCGAAATCGGTCGATCCTGAAGGGGTGTGTGGAGGGCATCGGTCATTACGGCAATTGCTTTGGAGTCCCGACGGTCGGCGGCGAAGTGATGTTTGACGAATCGTACAGCCTGAACCCACTCGTCAACGCCTTTGCGCTTGGCCTTGTTCGCAAAGATCAGATCTTTTTCGGTAAAGCTTCCGGAATCGGCAATCCCGTGCTCTACGCGGGAGCTAAAACGGGCCGCGACGGCATACATGGCGCAACCATGGCCTCGGCCGAGTTTGACGAAGAGGCTCTTGAAAAACGGCCGACTGTACAGGTTGGAGATCCGTTTCTCGAAAAGCTGCTTCTCGAAGCCTGTCTGGAGGCGATGCGTTCAGGGGCCATCGAGGGCATTCAGGACATGGGCGCCGCGGGTCTGACATCATCGTCCGTAGAGATGGCTGCCCGTGCGGAAACCGGCCTAGAGATCGACCTTAGTTTGGTCCCGCAGCGTGAGACGGGCATGACAGCTTACGAAATGCTGCTCTCGGAATCTCAGGAGCGGATGCTCATCGTCGCTAGACAAGGGCGTGAGAAACAGGTCGTCGATATCTTTAATAAGTGGGACCTGGACGCGGTCGTCATCGGTCGCGTGGTCGAGGGTGACCGGCTCCGTATCGTTCATAACGGCCGTCTCGAGGCCGACCTGCCTGTGCGGGCGCTCACTGCTGAAGCCCCCAAGTACGCGCGCGCGATGGCTCCTCCCCAGCGGTCGTCGTCACCTGCTCCGGCCCCGACCGTGGGCTCGCCGCCGATAGCACCGGCGGACGCGCTCACTGCACTTCTTGCATCGCCAAATATCTGTTCTAAGCGTTGGGTTTACGAGCAGTACGACTCGATGGTTCGTACCAACACAGTTATCACCCCCGGCGCCGATGCGGCTGTCATCCGGATCAAGGAAACCCGCCGTGCGATCGCCATGTGTCTGGATGGGAATGGGAAATTCGTTGCCATAGATCCACGCCATGGTGCGATGCACGCCGTCGCGGAGGCGGCAAGAAACGTGGTGTGCGTCGGTGCCCAGCCGATCGCCGTCACTAATTGCCTGAATTTTGCCTCCCCGGAACGTCCCGAAGTGATGTGGAGCTTTTCCGAGGTCATTGACGGAATGGCCGCGGCTTGTGAGAGTTTTGGAACGCCCGTCGTTTCGGGAAACGTATCTTTTTACAATGAAACCGACGGCAAGGGCATTTTGCCCACACCGACCATCGGGATGGTTGGCCTCATCGAGGACAACCGCAAGCTGATCACGGCCGGGTTTAAGCGTGAGGGCGATCTCATCGCCCTTCTCGGGCCGACACGTGATGATCTTGCTGCCAGTGAATATGCACAAACCGTTCTGGGACAGACAACTTCGCAGCTGATCGAGGCCGGGGTGATGCCCGAGCTGGACCTTGATGAGGAAAGACGCGTTCACAACGCTTTGCTGCGACTCGCCGACGAAATGCTCATCTCGTCTGCGCACGATTGCTCCGACGGCGGCCTGGCTATTGCGGCCGCCGAGAGCTGCTTTTCATCGCTTGGCCGCAAAGCGATCGGGGCCACCATTATCATTGAAAAGACTCACCTGTCGACTGAAAGCGTTCTGTTTGGCGAGACACCGTCCCGCATTGTCGTCAGCTTCAAACCTGAAGATCTTGAACGCGTAAAAACCGCCGTGGGCGATTGCCCCTTCGAATTGATCGGGAAGGTTGGCGGCGAGACATTGAGCTTTACCCTCAACCACACCGGCGCCATCGATGTGGCTGTCACCGATCTTGAAGCAGCGTGGGGCGATTCCCTCCGCTCCATGCTTGAGCACTAATCTTGCCTTTAGCGGTATCATCGACATATGACCGCGGGCGTTTACCTACACATTCCATTTTGCAAGTCGCGATGTTCCTACTGCGACTTTGCCACAGACGTTTATCGCACGGGCGATGCAGTCGAGAGTTACGTGTCAGCTCTCCTCCGGGAGATAGACCTGTTCTTAGAGAGCGGTACGCCGATCGACACGATCTACTTTGGCGGCGGCACGCCCTCTCTGCTTTCCCCTCACCAGCTTGAGCGTACCCTCAAGGCCATTACTAACAAGTTCAATGTCGAGCCTGGTAGCGAGATAACGATGGAAATGAACCCGGCTACCGTTACGCTCGATTCACTCGCGGCTTACCGGCTGTCGGGCATCAACCGGGCGAGCTTTGGCGTTCAGACATTCGACGACCGGGCTCTAAAGCTTCTCGCCCGGGGGCATAACGCCGCCGATGCCCGGCGCACCTTCGAGATGCTGCGTGCCGCCGGGTTTGAGAACATAAGCTTTGACCTTATCGCTGGGCTGCCCGGGCAGACGCTTGACGCGTGGCGAGACAACCTGGATGAGGCCATGAAACTCGGTCCCGAGCACATATCGCTTTACCTGCTCGAGATTCATGAGGGGACGCCGCTCGCCGAGCAGGTGCGCAGCGGTCGTCAACCCACACCTGACGAAGACCTTGCGGCCGAGATGTACGAGCTGATGCTCGATCGGCTGGCCGGGGCCGGTTACAAGCAATACGAGATCTCTAATTTTGCACGAGCCGGATACCCGTCACGACACAATACAAAATACTGGCGCCTTGAGCCGGTTTTCGGCTTCGGGGTTTCGGCACACTCGTTCGATGGGACACAAAGATACGCAAATGAGCGCGACACCGGGCGATATGTCGATATGATCGAAAACGCCGGTACGGGAGAGGTCATGCGCGAGCAGATCAATGCGGCCAGCGAGTTTGTCTTTCTTGGTCTGCGGCTGAATGCCGGCGTCGATCTAGAGCGCTATGAGCTGCTTTTCGGCAGCGACCTGCTCACGGAGCGTGCGCCTGCGATCGATCAGCTCGTCGACGCCCGGCTTGTTGACGTCTCCCCACGCACGATTAAACTAACACGAAAAGGAATGCTATTCTCGAACGTAGTCTTCGCCGAGTTTGTATGAAAATCTCAAACGTCCTTCTCCTCTTGCTTGTCTGTTTGCCTGTTTTTGGGCAGGACCGGCCGCCGCCCATCGATCGCGAGTTCCGCGCGGTGTGGATCGCCACCGTCGACAACATCGATTTTCCAACCAAACGCACTCTTACGATCGATGAGCAAAAGGCCGAGCTCATCGCTAGTCTTGAGCTTGCTAAAAAACTCAGACTTAACGCCGTTGTGTTTCAGGTGCGGCCGATGTGTGATGCGGTTTATAAGTCACGGATCGAGCCGTGGTCGGAGTTTCTAACGGGTCAGATGGGCAAAGGCCAGGATTTTGACCCGCTCGAATTTATTGTAGCCGAGGCACACAGACGCGGCATTCTTGTCCACGCATGGTTCAACCCGTACCGGGCATATCACCCCTCGGCAAAAACGGTTTCGGCCAACCATATCTCGAAGCGCCGGCCTGATCTCGTCCGTTCATATGGAAGGTACTTATGGCTCGACCCTACGGATGAAGAGGTCAAACGGTACAGCATCTCGGTCGTGGCTGATGTTGTCAGGCGTTACGACATAGACGGTGTACATTTTGACGATTATTTCTATCCCTATCCGGAAAAGGATGCGGCCGGAAATCGCATCGAGTTTCCTGATCACAAAAACTGGGAGGCATATCGACGTAATGCGCGCCAGAGCGCGCCTCTGACCCGCGACGACTGGCGACGGCGGCATGTCGACGATTTCATCGAGTCAGTAGGACGCGAGATCAAACGGATCAAACCGCACGTTGTCTACGGCATCTCGCCCTTCGGCATCTGGAAACCCGTGCCAGAGCGCGGCATTACCGGCTTCAACCAGTTTGCCGAGCTGTATGCCGACGCCCGCAAATGGCTTCAGGATGGGACAGTCGACTATTTTACCCCGCAGCTTTATTGGGAGACGGCACGCGCGGGTCAAAGCTTTCCCGTGCTGCTTGATTGGTGGCGCGAGCAGAATGTAAAACGTCGGCACATCTGGCCCGGATTAGCTTCGTATCGCATCGGCTCGACCGCGACCTTCACGGTCGATGAGATCGCGCGCCAGATCGAGAGCACGCGTACCGACCCGCTAACAAGGGGTGCTGTCCACTTCAGCTTCAAATCATTAAGAAATGATCTGGGCGGCATTCAGAACAAACTGATCAGTTCCGTGTACTCGACAGATGCGGTGGTACCCGCCTTCTCCTGGATAAAAACCAGACCGCCGGGAAGGCCGCACGTTACAGTATCGCGGAATACGATGCTGGTCCGCGCGTCCTGGCTCCCGGGTCCGGGATCTCGCCCGTTTTGGTATGTCGTCTATGCCAGGGACCGCGATGGCTGGAGCCGAACGGTACTACCGGCCGCCCAACATTGGATCAGCCTCTCGGCCGACAGACGCATCGATCAGCTACTAGTTACTGGCGTTGATCGGCTGGGAAGCGAAAGCTTACCGGGGCGGTAAATGCGTATTAGCTGGTAGTTTCAGGTGTATCTATCTGTAGGTGAGTGCGCGCGTCCCAGAGCTCTGGAAAGAATTTTTTAGTGAGCGTCGTCATCAGGTAGCCAACCCCTTCAGACCCCCCTGTTCCTCTTTTCATACCCAGCATCCTCTCGACCATCAGCACATGATGATATCGCCATATTGAGATATTCGCGTCATGCTCGATCAGCAGATCCTGCATTATGAATAGATCCGCATTTTCCTCCGGCCGGGCAAGTATCTCAACGGTCGTGGCGACCTTGTCGGCATATGTTTCGACCTTAAAGCCCTTGCGTCCGACCATCGTCCAAAAGGCGTCTCCGAGACCTGGTTCATTAAATCTTGCGCTAAGACGCTGATAGGCAAATTCGTCATCCTCGAAATGCCGCAGGATCGCCTCATCCTTTTGCCCGGACACAAATTCAAGCTCGCGAAACTGCATCGACTGAAAGCCGCTTGCCGGATTGAGCTTGTCCCTAAACTCCAAAAAGCCGATCTGCGCCATCGTCTCGAGCAGGTGTATCTGCGAAACCAGTACCTTTTCGATCGCAACGACGGCTCGCAGGCTGTGATTGACACGGAAGGCCCGGTCCTCGTCGAGCCATTTGATAGTGGCATCTATTTCGTGGAGGATCTGTTTGAACCACAGCTCGTATGTCTGGTGGATCACGATGAACAACAGTTCGTCGTGACTGACCGGTTCCGAAAGCGTCCGCTGCAGCCCGACAAGTTCGCACACTTTCAGATAATCATTGTAAGAAAGAAGCGAATTCCTGCCGTATTCTCCCGCCATACCTATCTGCTTCTGTGCCTGTAAATATCAGCTTGATAATGCTTTATTGGTTTGATCATGTCAATTTTCGACCCCGTATTAAAAATAATCAAAAAACATCTTGACACGCGCGTAAGTTTTGGTTAAATTCTCCCTCGTCTATCAACACAACATTCAACAAAAAGCGCTACGATCCTGCATTTTAAGATCAACGAAGTTTTTGCCAATTGCGTGCGAATAGATGTTTTACTGCGTCGCTGACGATCCGCTGTTTGCGTATCGCACGAGCAGCTCCTTTCCACTCTCGAAAAGGTCAAAGTTTCGACTTGGAAAATAATTTAGGTTTTAAGTTTTAGGAGGATTTACAAAGTGATGTCAAAGACTATCGGCAAGGTCAAATGGTTTAACAACGCCAAAGGCTATGGCTTTATTGAGCAGCCCGGTGAACAGGACATTTTCGTCCATTACACCGCGATCACCGGGGATGGTTACAAGACCTTGATCCAGGGTCAGGAGGTTGAGTTTGAGGTCACGGATGGTCCGAAAGGGCCACAGGCAGAGAACGTGATGAAGGTCATGTAGCAAGGCTGGCTTAAACTGATTAAGACAAAAGCGAACCCCACTCGAGGTCCGCTTTTTTTATAGAAGCTCTTCGCCTTTCGCTTTCAGCGTACGCCGCCAGAGTTCACGGTATGAGGTAAAGCGTGCGACCAACATGTTGAAATGATATCGCTGCGCGTAGCTCAGATTTCGATTATCTGCTACGCGTTTTATATATGACTCAAGACGTGCGCGAGCCTCCAGAGGCGGACGCTTGGCGGCCCCGTTAAAAAAGACGTCAAAGTCGATCTTGAGCTTTCGAATGTCGTCTTCCAGTCGCGTGAGCTGCACATCGATCTCGGCCGCAGCCTCCACTCTGGTCGCGACACTCTTGTGTAACTTGTTTCCTAAAACTGCCATTTTTGATTGATTCCGCCTTGTTGGCGGTGACAGAGCTCACCTTTTAAAGCAAACCGTTAACGGCGTCGCATTTCCAAGTTTTTATTTGATTTCGGGTAAGATACACGTATGCCCTCTGCGAGAAAACCGGACCCGAATAGCGTGCTGCGCAGTCTTCCATCCGTCGACGAACTGCTCAGATCCACCACGGGCAAGGACATATTGGCTTCCGGCGGTCATCGTCACGCTGGCGATCTGGCCCGGCACGTCATCCGCGAACTCCGCCGGATCGTAGTTTCAGGCGGTAACAGTTTCAGCTCTAAAAGTGAGCTGCTTCGAGAGGCTGAGGCAGTTCTGCTCGATACGTGGAAGCAGCAGCAGCTGATGCCGCTTCGCCGCGTCATCAACGCCACCGGTGTGATCATACACACGAACCTGGGGCGAGCGCCGCTATCCGACATCGCCCGGCGCTCGATCGCCGATGAGGCCTCAGGCTACTGCACGCTTGAGTATGACCTTATCACCGGGACACGCGGCAAACGTGGGCGCCTAGCCGAAGATCTGGTCACCGAACTTACCGGGGCCGAGGCTGTGCTTATCGTAAATAACTGCGCGGCGGCGGCGTTTTTCGTTCTAAGCGTTTTTGCGGCCGGCGGCGAGGTGATCGTTTCACGCGGCGAGCTTGTTGAGATCGGCGGCGATTTTCGCATTCCGGACGTCCTCGCCGAATCATTCGCAGTCCTCAAGGAAGTTGGGACGACGAACCGCACCAAACTCTCGGATTACGAGAACGCTTTAGGTGAAAACACGCGTATGATCATGCGTGTTCACCCCTCAAATTACCGCATACTCGGCTTTACTGAAACTCCCGCACTGAGCGACCTGGCAGCTCTCGCGAGCCGCAAAGGGCTTGTGTTTTATGAAGATCTTGGCTCGGGTGCTTTAACTGATCTAACGGCATTCGGACTTGCAGATGAGCCCGTCGTGGGCAGCTCTCTGGCAGCAGGTGCGCACATAGTCACCTTTAGCGCGGACAAGCTTCTGGGAGGCCCACAGGCGGGCATAATAGCAGGTAAAGCCACGTATGTTGACCAGCTGCGCAAGCACCCGCTATATCGCGCGTTGCGTGTCGACAAATTTACCCTTGCCGGCCTCGAGGCAACGCTCGCCGCGTATCGACGCGACGCTGCACTGGACGAGATACCTGTTCTGCGGATGTTATCTCAGGATGCACGAAAGATCGGCGAACGCGTTGCACCCTTCGTTGCTGCGCTTGAAGCCAAACGTGAGGGTCGCGAAGGCTTGTCCCTGGAGGTCATTGATGGCAGATCGGCAATCGGAGGCGGTGCTGCACCAGACGTGGAACTAAAGACAAAGCTGATCGCTCTCGACCATAATGGCATGAGCAGTTCGCAGACCGAGCAAATGTTAAGACAAGCAGACCCGCCGGTGATCACCCGCATAACCGAGGACCGGGTGGTTTTGGATCTTCGAACTGTGGCTGAGACCGAAGAACATTTACTTCTCGAAATCCTGTCCGCTCTTTAACTGTTACCCCTGCGAAAGTCGTTCATGAGATCCACGAGTGCCTCGACTCCCGCCCGCGGGAATGCATTGTATATGGACGCCCTGATCCCGCCGACCGATCGGTGCCCCCGCAGCCCGTCGAGCCCAAGAGCGCTCGCCTCGCTGCAAAACTTTTCATCCAGATCGGGCGACGGCAGTCGAAAGGTAACATTCATCAGCGACCGGGCTCGCAGTTTCGCATGGCCTGCATAATACCCGCCGCTTGCGTCGATCGCGTCGTAAAGAAGGTGCGCCTTGTCCCGGTTTCTGAGTTTCATAGCCGGCGTACCGCCCTGATCGCGCAGCCAGTCAACCACAAGGCTGATAATGTAAATACCCCAGGTATTTGGCGTATTCAGCATCGAGCGGTTTTCTGCGAAGAGTCTGTAATCGAGCATCGAGTGCTGGTTTTTAGGTATGCGTCGGGTCATGTCGTCGTGAATGATCACCACCGTAACGCCGCTCGGCCCAATATTTTTCTGCGATCCGGCATAAATACACGCGTATTTTTTGATATCCAGCGGCTTGGAGAGGATATTCGACGACGCGTCGCAGATCACCTGTACCCCATCCGCCTCTATTTCGTAATCGAATTCGACGCCGTGGATGGTTTCATTCGAGGTGTAATGTAAGTAACCGGCGTCGGGGTTCAGGTCGATTTCAGCTTCTTGCGGAATGTCTGTGAACCCATTGCCTGCGCCATCATAGATCACGTTGGCGTTTCCACACCGAGTGGCCTCTTTTAACGCCTTTGCGCCCCACGTACCCGTCACAATATAGTCGGCTGTCTTTCCCTCCGCAAGAAAATTCATCGGGATCATATTAAATTGCAGTGAGGCTCCGCCCTGGAGAAACAGGATGTGGTAATTAGCAGGCACATCCAATAGCTCTCGAAGCCCCTCCTCCGCAGCATTGAGAATCGTTTCAAACTGCTTTGAGCGATGACTCAGCTCCATCACACTCATTCCGCTACTGCTCACCGAAAGCATTTCGTCACGTGCCCGCTCTAAAACCGGGCGTGGTAAAACGGCGGGCCCCGCACTAAAGTTGTAGATCGTTTGAGTCATGACCTTTTCGCGAATGATTACGATAGCATCATAGTTTCAGAGCGGGTACAAATCTGTGGCAAATTTGCTTCGGATTTTCGACCTAGTTAGTTTAGAATAAGGCGAATATATCAAACGAAATTTCCCGGTTTGGCATCAAAAACATCGCCAACTTTGGAAAAGATGGACATTATCGGAGGACTCCATGTTTAGACAGTCTTTTATCTCAATACTTTTTTTGCTTTCGATAACCTTTATTGCGTCGGCGGTTCAAGCACAGGTCGCGCCCGTCAGCGGAACGGTCGAGATGCAGGCCGCTGACGGCACTCGGAAGCCCGCGGCGGGGGCACTGATCGAGGTTTACCGCACGGATATCAAAGGCGGCTTTCCGTCCGCCAAAACTAACGGCAAGGGCCAGTTTAGCTTTGCCGGCATGCCCCTCGGGGGCCTATTCACGTTCGCGGTAAGTGCACCTGGAGCAGCTCCGACTATTGTTCCGAACATAAAGGCCGGCCAGGAAAAACTTCTCATAACTTTAACGCCTGGTGACGGCAGTAAATACTCAGAAGAGCAGGCTCGTAAAGGCGCGGTAATTTCTACTACCGGCGCCTCCGAAGCTGAATTGGCGGCTCAAAAGAAGCAACAAGCCGAGTATGAGGCAAAGAAAAAAGAGATCGAAGCAAAAAATGCCCATGCTGAAAAAACCAACGAGATAGTTAATCGTGTTTTGAAAGAGGGCAACGAGGCCTACGGCGCAAAAAACTATGACGTCGCAATAGCAAAATACGACGAAGGCATCGCGGCAGATCCTCAGTTCCTTGGGAGCGCACCTGTTTTCTATAACAACCGGGGAGCTGCTCTGGTCGCACGGGCCGTCGAGAGCTATAACGGTGCGATAAAGGCAGCGGATGCGACGGAAAAGATCGCCGGTTTTGGCAAGGCTAAAAAGGATTTTTCCAACGCGGTGGCCGGCTACCTGCTTTCCTGGACCTTGCTCAAGAATGCGCAGGCCTCGGACATACCGGATAAGGCGTCTTACGACGCAGCTAAGGCGGGTACCCTCAAAGGCGCCGTCGAATCATTCAAGATGTCCGTGCGCACCGAACAGGTGGATCCGGAGGTCATTGAGGCAGCTAAGGTGTTGATTCCCGAGTACATCGCTGCCGAAGCCGACGCCGCTAAGAAAGCTGAGGCGAGCCTCACTTTTGCCGATCTCTACCGGGTGGCAGGCGACTCGGAAAACGCCATTACGGCATACAAAAAAATCCTGGAGACTTCGCCTGACGATAAGGATGCACTTGCGGGGGCAGGGCTTAGCCTCGTTAACCTGGGCTTTCTGAACAACGATAAGACCAAGCTCCAGGAGGGTGCTAACTTGCTGCAGAAGTTCGCCAGCGTCGCCCCGGATACTCACAAATATAAGGCCGATGCCGTGGCACTGATCGATACTCTAAAGAAAGAGCAGAACGTGACGCCGCAAAAGGTTACGACACCAAAGAAAAGGCCCTAGTGCTTTCCTATTGTCTCTGACGTATTTTGCCGGGCCTGATAAAATGGTGGCCCGGCATTTTTATTTTATGGATCTGGTTATCAGGCGCATCGAGCGAGGTGATCTTCCCGCGGTCCTCGCCCTTATACGCGAGTTTGCTGAGTTCGAGCATCTTGAAGCGTATTGTGAGGTGACGGAGGATAATCTTGCACGGGCCATGTTCGGTGCAGACTCGGTGGTTGAGGGCCTGATCGCTGCTGATGGTGAAAAAACCATCGGGTACGCCATCTTCTATCCAAATTTTGCGAGCTTTCGCGGTAAGCGCGGCTTCTACCTCGAGGACATATACGTTACAACGTCCGCGCGCGGACAGGGTGTTGGTGAGAGGATGCTAAGGTCTCTCGCCGAGCTGGCCGCCGACCGTGGTTACGAGCGTATTGACTTCATGGTGCTCGAATGGAACACGTCCGCGATCAGCTTCTACAAAAAACTAGGCGCGCACGTCGACAACGACGAGCGGCACTTCAAATTTACAGATCAGGCCTTTTCCGACCTTGCTCGACCCGACACTTAAATTTATTTCTGTCACAAATTTTTTGGGCGCGGTGTTTTCCGATTGTAACGCATCAATTGCATACAAATTTGAAACCACCACGGAGGATTCCCTATGCGGAAAAATATTCAACGCCTTGGCTACAGTCTTGTCAGCCTTCTATTTATCGTAATTGTCATCGGATCATATGTCATCGTCGCCCAGTCCCCCATCACTGGCGAGTGGAAAGGAGATACGCGGGTTGGAAAGGAAGATACCGGAAAGACCAGTGGCAAGCTTCAGCTTTCATTTGAGGTCCGTACCGAAAAGGGCCACAACCAGCACGGCTCAAGTTTTGATTACAAGGATCTGCAGGGCCTGACGGCAGATCAGACCCAGAACGGCAGGGTCAGCTTCCGCCTCGTGCGTGAAGCCGGCACCATCGAGGCCGAAGGTACATTTGTTAACGGCAAGGGATCGGGAACCTTCCGGTTTACACCTGACTCCAATTACGTCACCGCCATGCGATCACGCGGCTTTGATTTTGAAAGAGCGGGCTCAAAGGGACATGACAATGGCGAGGCAAAGCTCCTGAGCGCTGCATTGCTCAACGTAACGACGGCGCTCGCCGACGATCTTAAATCGATCGAAATCGGCCCCATCGATACCGACGACCTGTTCAAAGCGGCGATCTTCAAGGTCGACTCAAAGTTCATGGCCGAGATGAAAGCCACGGGTTACCCAAACCTCAAAATGGAAGATCTCGTCAAGGCTCGTATCTTTAAGATCGATTCCGATTTCGTCCGAAAGGTGAACGACATGGGCTTTGCGGATCGCGACTTCGAAAGCATGGTCAAGTTCAGCATCTTTAAGGTCACCCCCGAATTCCTCGCTGAGCTAAAAGACGAAGGCTTTACAAAACTCTCGTCCGAGGACGTGGTCCAGTTTCGCATCTTCAAGATCGACAGGGATTTCATCCGCAAAGCTAAATCTGAGGACCCGAACGTCACCGTTCAGGACATGGTGCAGATGAAGATAGGAGTTCGTAAGTTCAAAGGTACTAACTAACTGTCTCGCCAGCACCTCAAAAAGAAGGGAACCTCCTCTCCCTTCTTTTTTTGCGCTTATTTGTAGATCCGCGATCTAGTCGAACTGCTTTCGAAACTGATCGAACGTATCGCGAAATGCGGTCAGCTCGCTGCGCAGGCTTTCGACCTCTTGCTCCAGCTTTTCGATACGTTCGCTCTCAGCTCCGCCGTGAGAACGGTGTGCCGTCACAGCGGCAGCAAAGGCTTCCACATCAACGGTTCCACACAAAAGATGTGCAAACCTGGCCTCCTTATGTCCCGGCTGCCTCTCGAGTTTAACGACGAGTGGGTCGTCCCGGCGCGACAGTGAATCCAGCGTTTCCTGGACTTCTCCGAGGCTTGAAAATTCATAAAGCCTGTCTGTCCGTCCACGGATCTCACCCAGGGTCTGCGGCCCCCGTAGCATCAGCACGCACATCACCGCGGTTTCCGGGGGCTCAAGCTTATACACGCTTGGCAGCATGTGCTTGTATTTGGGCACCCGGCTCGTGCTGCCGTAAAACACGTACACCAGATTGCGGTCACGGAGCCGCTCAAGCGAGTCCGTGACCGTTTTTTCATCGTACGAGACCACGGGCTTACGATTGCTCTTCTGGTTACAAGCGGCGATCAGCGCGTTGAGGGTGAGCGGGTAGTACTCGGGTGTCGTCAGCTGCTTTTCAACGAGCGAACCGAGTATCCGGGCCTCGGTTTCGGTAAGTGTTTCGGCCATATTTCAGAAATATCTTACTGAATTCCCACGTGTATGCTTACTAATCTACAATCAAGAGCGTGGATATTCTAGTCGCAAGAACAGACGATCAGATCAGTCACGCGTTCGAGCGCCTCTCGCATGCGACAAGCCTGGGCTGCGACACTGAAACGTCGGGGTTCGGCGCCCGCAGCGGGCGTTTATACTCCGTGCAGTTCTCCGATGGCGAATTCAATGTTCTCGTACCCACGAGCGAGGGCGTGTCGCTTGGCCCGCTCGCTGGCGTACTCGCAGACCCGTCCATCATAAAGATCTTTCACAACGCAAAATTCGACCTGGAGTTTCTCGCCGAGAATGGATATCCCGCCGCAAACATTTTCGACACGATGATCGCGGAAAAGGTCATCACCCGCGGAGCCAATCAATCTGCCTCACTCGCGGAGACTCTCTATCGTTATTTCGCCGTCGATCTCGATAAATCCCAGCGGGCGAAATTTCATCGCGCGTGGAACGGTGTATGGACGGACGAGCTTGTCGATTACGCATTGTCTGACGTTGTCCATTTGCCCCGTCTTATGACAGAGCAGACGGGCTGGATGGGACGGCTCGGCATGATCGCAGACTTTAAGGATCAGATGGCGAAAGCCTTTCCGGCGGTGTGTTACGTTTCCGAATGAAGGCGGCGTGATTCCTATTTCGTCTTGAACCTCTACCACCTATGATACGCCGGGTGCCCTTCCTTGACGGCTACAAAAGTTCCGCGACATGTTGCGCACACCTTGCCGCCCGCTATTAGTTCCGCGTCGACGGTCGCACGATCTTCCCTCGACTCGACCACCCGGGCCCGGAGGGTGATCAGCTCTCCACTGGGCGTCGGACGCAGAAGCTTGACGTGAAAATCAGCGGTCACCGTGCAATCCGGTTTGTCCTTGCCGTCCCGCTTCATCATAAAATAGGCTGCCGTCCAGTTTGAGTGACAATCGAGCAGTGCTCCGATGATGCCGCCGTTCAGCATTCCCGGAAATGCCTCGTGATGTAGTTCGGCCCGCCACTCGGCAACGACCTCGTCACCCTCGGGAAAGCTCTTGATATGGAGGCCCTTTTCATTTGCCGGTCCGCAGCCGAAACATATGCTTGCCGGCGAGTATTTTTGTTGAAGTGATAGTTGTTCGCTCATACGGGCACTAAATTTGTATTTAGGATTAAAAGTATCGTAAATTTATTTCGCTTCCAATCGGCCGGTTTAATAATCGTATGCTTACTCTTCTTGCCCTTGTTTTTCTGGCATGGCTCGTGTTCGGATATCTTGGTTACGGTCGCTGGGTCGCAAAGCAGTTTAAGCTCACCGACGACCGCGAAACCCCGGCTAATGCCATAAACGACGGCCAGGACTTCGTCCCCACCAGACCTTTTTACCTTTTTGGCCAGCATTTCTCCGCCATAGCCGCGGCCGGCCCGATCGCCGGGCCGATCATCGCCTGTGTTGCTTTCGGATGGCTGCCATGCCTTCTCTGGATCGCCCTCGGTGTCGTGCTTATCGGGGCCGTTCATGATTTTGCTGCACTTACCTCGTCGGTCCGTCATGGCGCCTTGAGCATGGCCGAGATAACAAAAGAAAAGCTCGGCATCGGCGCCGGGCGGGCGATGATGGCCTTTATCTTTATCGCACTTATCTACATCATCGTTGCATTCACCGACATCACGGCGGGAACGTTCGTTTCCGGCGACGAGGCGCTTGCGGGCGAAACGCGATTCAATCCGGGCGGAGCCGTCGCGATCGCGAGTGTGATGTATCTCGGCCTATCTCTCGCGCTCGGACTGGTGGAACGCTTTCTGCGGCCGCCGCTTTGGCTGGCGACGCTTGTTTTCGTGCCGGCGGTATTTGTGCTTGCATATCTGGGCACACACCTGTCGAACGCGCTTGCATTCGGCCATCTGACGTGGTCGATCATCATCCTTTTATACTGCATCGCGGCATCGCTGGTACCGGTCTGGCTCTTGCTGCAGCCGCGCGGCTATCTGGGCGGATTCGTTTTATATTCGGCGATCGCGATCGGAGTGATCGGCGTCTTCTTTGGCGGATACGAGATCCAGCAGCCTGCGTTCAAATCCTTTGACGTCGGTGGAATGACCGGCATGCTGTTCCCCTTCCTATTTGTCACGATCGCGTGCGGAGCGTGCTCGGGGTTTCACGGGCTTGTCTGTTCAGGTACGACCTCAAAGCAGATCGACAAGGAGTCGCATGTCCGCCCGATCGGATATGGAGCGATGCTGGCCGAGGGATTTGTGGCTTTCATCGCGGTCGTCATTGTTATGACGGCATCGAACGAGATGATAACGGGGCCTGACGGGAGAAGCTTTGCACCGGGAAAGATCTATGGCAACGGCATCGGCAACTTCCTGACGCTGCTGGTAGGCAAAGAAAATCTGCAGTTTGCCATCACCTTCGGCGCGATGGCGTTCTCTACATTTGTTTTTGACACGCTGGATGTCTGCATGCGTCTCGGCCGTTATATCATTCAGGAAATATTCGGCATCCCCGGCAGAACCGGCGCTGTGATAGGAACACTGGCAACCGTGGCACTTCCCTTTCTGTTGATCTTTTTTGCCAGACCAGGATCTTACCTGGATTTCTGGACGCTATTCGGGGCGTCAAACCAAATGCTTGCCGCGTTGACGCTTCTGTCTATCACATACTGGCTTTACATGGCGCGAAGACGAACTACCTTCACACTGGTTCCGATGATTTTCGTTCTGGTTATAACCTTTTGGGCGCTCGGATTGATGGTCTACGGCAACCTGACGATGTATTCCGGGCTCGACACTAAGCTGATAAACGGCCTGGCATCGCTGGCATTGATAATGCTGGCGATCTATCTGGCGATCACAGCACTGTTCAAAGTCAGACGCGAGCCGCGCGACCTCATTGACGCAGAAGCAGTGTGACGGCGCGAGCGGAAACTGAGCTCTGCCGTGATCAAATTCCCGCATCCGGAACAGTACATGCTCCTCCTCGCCTAACTCTTTGACGGTTTGATCTTTTCTTCAAGCCAGTTGGTTAACGAGTCCACCGACTGGATATGCACCGGCTTTCCTTTCCACGCTTTGACTGTGAAAACGATCAGCATGATCGACGTAACGATCTGAAAAACTATGTTGCCTGCCTCGGCGACACCCATAATGTTTCCGATGATCCCGAGAATCGTAGTGACTATGAGGATCGCCACATGAGCCGCGAGCCCCTGCGCCGCGTGAAAACGCGCCTTCGCCTCGCTCTTAGGCACGAGAAACAGGATCAATAACCCAAATACCATACCTATATACCAGGGTATGTAGGGAACGGCGGTTAAGATATTCTCGGAGACACCAAATTTTTCGATCTTTCTCGAAGACGACGATCCAACCTCGGCGAATGACGCTGGTTGATAGGCAGACGGGGCGTACTGGCCGTTGAATGGGGGCGAATAAGGTGCATAGCCCCGTTGATCGAACCGTCGTGTCTGCGCCTCGGTCGGAGCCGCGCCTGAAAACTGGCGTGTCTCTACCCCGGTGCGAGGCAGGTCCTCTGTAGTCTGCGCATTAGCGGCGGCTCGTGCCTTTTCCGGAAACTCCGGATCCAGCGGATTTGTATCGTACTTCGACGGCATCTTTCCAATGTTTCTACGATATCAAAATCTCATCGGTTCGCGATTTTTTATATCAGGCGGCCGGTTCCTCGACCGTGATGCCAAGTTCATTCAGTTGCGAGACGTCCACCTCGCCCGGTGAGTCCATCATCAGGTCTTGCGCGCTCGCCGTCTTTGGAAAGGCTATCAGATCGCGAATGTTGTCCGTCTGTAGCAGTGCCATCAGTGTTCGCTCGATGCCGGCCGCAAAGCCGCCGTGCGGCGGGGTCCCGTACTCTAGGGCCTCAAGGAAAAAACCGAACCGCTCTCGAGCTTTTTCCGGCGTCAGGCCGAGCGCCTTGAAATTCAACGATTGGACTTCGCTCTGATGGATACGTATCGACCCGCCCGCCACCTCGATTCCATTGACGACGGCATCATAGGCCTTTGCCCGCACGCCGCCCAGCAGCTCCCGCTCGCCCGTCTCGACCGCCTGTTTGAACTGTTCAAGGTCCTCATCCATCGGTGATGTGAACGGGTGATGTGCCGCGTCGTAATGATGCTGAGCATCGTTATACTCAAACATGGGGAAGTCGACGACCAGCAGTGGCTTAAACACTCCCGAAGGGATCAGTCCCTCACGTTTCGCTATCTCGAGCCTCAGAGCACCCAGCGAGGCAGCTACGACAGATCGCCTGCCCGCGACGATCAGGACGGCGTCGCCTTTCTCGGCTTTTGCCGAGGCGGCAAGCTGCTCGATCTTTGACTCGCCCAGCGCTTTTAGCAGCGACGATGTCGTTTCATCTTGACCAATCTTTATCCACGCGAGAGCTCCGGCGCCATAACGCCTCGCAAACTCCTGCAGCTCGTCGAGGTGTTTACGCGAGTAATCTGATCTTCCTTTCACGACAACTGCCTTGACCTCACCTCTCGCCTTCATGGCAGCGGCGAACGAAGCAAAATCCGTGTCGCGCAGCTCGTCGGTTAGATCGACCAGCTCCATCTCAAATCGCAGATCGGGTTTGTCAGACCCATATCGCCTCAGGGCCTCGGCATAGGTCAGTCGCGGAAATTGTTCAGGTAGATAGACATCGATCAGACCAAACACGTGCCGGAAAGTGCCCTCGATGACCCGGTACACCATTTCCTGGTTGGCAAAAGACATTTCGACGTCGAGCTGGCTAAACTCCGGCTGCCGGTCGGCCCGCAGGTCCTCGTCGCGAAAACACCTCGCGATCTGGTAGTACTTGTCGAAACCTGAGATCATCGTCAGCTGCTTCAGTATCTGGGGTGACTGAGGCAAAGCGAAAAACTTACCTGCATGTATTCGTGAGGGAACGATGAAGTCTCTCGCGCCCTCGGGCGTGGACTTCAACAGGATGGGCGTCTCGATCTCGACAAATCCTAGAGACTCGACGTGCTCACGCATACGTGCGATCGTGCGTGCGCGCATCCGCATATTGTATTGAAGCTTTGGCCGGCGAAGGTCGAGATAACGGTATTTCAGCCGCATCGACTCGTCTGCGAGGTTCTCCGAACCCGCAACCTCGAGCTGAAATGGCGGCACCTTTGCATCGTTCAGGACCAGGATCTCACTGACCTTTACCTCGATGTCTCCGGTCGCGAGCTTCGCGTTGTGGGTCCCCTCTGCCCGCGAGACAACCGCGCCCTTTACGGCGATCACAAATTCACCCCGCAAATTCTTGCCCTTCGCATGAGCCTCAGGTGCGTCCTCTTCGCTGACGACCACCTGTATCAGGCCGTCGCGATCACGGAGATCGATGAACGTAAAAACTCCAAAGTCCCGTTTCTTGGAGACCCAGCCCATCAAAACCACTTGACGCCCGACATCGCTCTCGCGAAGCTCGCCGCAAGTATGTGTCCTCTCTAAATTTCCCAGTGTATCTAACATAAAAACTTTGCCCGCGAAAAACGCGAAAGCCGCGAAAATGAAAAGCCTCGCCTACGTGTTATCTTTGGCCGCTAGTCGAGAATAGACACTTGGTCGCGTGCCTCGGTTTATCGTATTCGCGATCCGTTCGCACCCGATCTTGGGAAAGTGTCCAAAGTTGACAAGCAACGCCAACTCAAAACCGGTGGCGTTGAGATAATTCAAAGTCTGCGCACGATGAACATCGGCCAGTCGCTCCAACGCCTTCAACTCTACGATGACCTTGCCAAAGCAAATGAAATCCGGCCGAAAGGTTTGGGTTAGTTCGACACCTTTATATTCGAGAGACAAGACTGGCTGTGCGACGAACGGGATTCTCTGCAAATTAAACTCCATCGCGAGACACTCTTGATAGACAGGTTCTGTAAACCCACAGCCCTTGTTTTTGTACACCTCAAAACACGCGCCGACGATCTTATAACTCTCTTCTTTATAAAGGATCTCACCCATATCTTTTTCGCCTGTTTCGCGGGCAAAAAACTCTCCGAAAAACAAAAACGCCTCTCGATTTGAATAAACGAAAGGCGGAACGCTAAACGATCTTGCGCTCTCGCCTACGTATTATTATCGTCAAATCGAACGACGTTCATCAGCTCACCAAACTTCGAAATCATACAGATAGCTTTAACTAAAAGCAAATTTCGGCTTTGTGTATCACGCGCTGTGGAAGTTACGCACCGGCGACAGAACAAGCCGGAGAACCGGCAGGGCCATGCCGGCAGCAGCCAGGGCAAGCAAGGTCCTCAAACCGATAAGATCGCCAAATGCCCCGGCGATCACGGCGCCGAGCATCGCCATGCCAAGATTAACAAACCTGAAGCTGCCGTTCATACGCCCCTGCAGTCTATCCGGCGTTATCTCCTGTCTGATGCTCATGAGGTTTACCCCGTTAAGCTGTATGCCCAAGGCGAGCAAAAAGTGTGCAAATATCAGGATTTGGATGTTCCACAGGCCCTCTGCTGCGGGTATCAAAATCGCGGCCGCCATTTGTAAAACCGCACCCAATATCATCACTCGCCCCTTGCTGAGCGCCAGGGACAGCCGACTCACAACCGCTACCCCAACCAATAAACCCACGCCAAGCGCAGAAAAGATGATTCCCAATGTCGCCGGTGAGAGCCCTAGCTGGCGTACGGCATAGATCGTAAAGATAGTGTTGACCATCGCCATGAATAAAAAATGTAGGGCCACCGTCTGGGCCATGGGGCGCAAAAGCGGGTGTTTGTAAACAAACATCAGGCCCTCGATTATCTCGGCCGACATACCGGTGCCAGGGCCGCCGGGAGCCTCTGATTGGGGATCGGCTAATGGCCGCTTGATCGTCCAAATAAACGCGGCCGACAAGAGGAATGACACACCGTCAAAGACGATCGTGACCGGCGCTGTGAGAAGTTGTATCAGGTAACCAGAAAGGCCCGGACCGGCGACCACGGCCGCAGACTCGGATGCGGCAAACTTGGTGTTGCCTTCGACCAGGTCGCGTTTTACCACAACCGCCGGCATGAACGACATCCCTGCAACGTCGCCCACGACATTAATTCCGCCTGAGACAAAAGTGATCACATATAAGAGCTCAAGCCGTAGCACCCCAAAATAGAGAGTCACCGGGATCAGAAATGCCAGGAACGCTCGTCCCAGATCTGTGACGATCAGCAGCACCTTGCGGTTCATGCGATCAACCATCACGCCGGAAAAAATGCCCACACTAAATGCTGCCGCTGAACCCGCGCCGCGCAGAATTCCCATTTCAAAGGTCGTGGCGTCCAAGACCAGTATCGCGGTGAGCGGATAGGCGAGCATGGCGACCTGGCTGCCAAAGGCGGACGTCGTCTGCGCGGCCCACAGCCGCATGAAACTTTGATTGAGCCAGAGGCCTTTCATTTTGCGCACGGGTGCGAGCGGGTTCTATACGGAAAACGCTTTATTGAACTCTATTGTTCCCGAGCCGGAGGCTGGATCAGAAATAAAAGCGGGCAAAATAGTAAAGGATCGGCGCTCCGAAAAGCAGGCTGTCCAGCCGGTCGAGCAGACCCCCGTGGCCGGGCAGTATTGTAGCCGCGTCCTTAATATCCGAACCTCGTTTCATGGCGCTCTCGGAGAGATCGCCGAGTACACCAGCTCCGGCGAGACTGATTCCCAGCGGAATCGACACCTGCATGGGCAGTTCAGGAAAAAACCAGAACGTGGAAACGGCCGCAAAGGCAGCCCCGACGACCAGTCCGCCGACAAGGCCCTCAACTGTTTTGCCCGGTGAGATCTTGGGCGCGAGCTTATGCTTTCCAAACGCCCGGCCCGCAAAATAGGCCGCGATGTCTGAGCCGAATATAACGAGGAAAAAATATGCGAGCAGATGCGTTGACAGGTTGGGCAGCGCTTGAAAGCCCATCCTTATAGACACCAGATATCCGCCCAAAAATGCCACGTACGTCACGCCCAGGACGGTGACGCCGGCACCCGTAAGCATTTTTGAGAAATCCTTTTGAAACCGAAACGTCTGCGAAACCAGCACCATGCCGATAAAGAATCCCAGCGTGATCAGTATCAGATCGGGCGCCTTTGCCGGCGCGTCAAAAATGAACCCGACGAACAGCATTGCGGCGCCGATGTAGCCGATCGCCGCGTCCGCTTTTAACTGAAGCTTTTTTGAAATTGAATAAAACTCGAACAGGCCCGCGGCAAGGCAAAACGCCGCGACGGCGACAAACAACCACACCGTTTCCGGAATGTATGAGGGCAGTACGATCGACGCGATAATGATCGGCAGCGCGACCACGGCCGTCAGGATCCTGGTCTTCATATCATTTCACCGCGCCGAACCGCCGCTCGCGTTTTTGATAATCCAATATCGCTTCGAGGACCTGAGGCCGTCGAAAATCGGGAAACAAGGTCGGCGTGACGTATATCTCGCTATAGGCGAGCTGCCACAACAGAAAATTTGAGATTCGAAACTCTCCGCTCGTACGGATCAGCAGGTCAACCTCGGGCAGGCCGTGAGTGTACAGGTGTCGTTCAATGTCCTCCTCGGTTATCGCATCCGCTGCTTCGCCGGACGCGAGGCGTTCAGCCGCGGCACGTCTGCACGCACGCACCATCTCGGCCCGCGCTCCATAATTTAACGCCACACTCATGATCGTGCCCGTATTCCGGGCGGTGATCTCCATCGCCGAGTTGATCTCCGACTGCACGTCCGCGGCAAGACCGCCGATATCACCGATCGCCTGAAACCTGATGTTGTTAGAGTGGACCTCAGTCAGGTTCTTGCGGATATACCGTTTCAGCATCTGCATCAGGCCCGACACCTCGGCTTTTGGCCGTTTCCAGTTCTCTGTCGAAAAGGCGTACAGCGTCACGGCTTTGATCTCGAGCCGTGCGCACGTGTCCACGATCATTCGCACTGACTCGGCACCCGCCCGATGCCCAAAAATCCTCGGTTTGCCGCGCATTTTTGCCCACCGTCCATTGCCGTCCATGATGACCGCAACGTGACGCGGAACGCGCTTGACGTCGATGGATGCTAATAATACAGCTTCGTCCGAATTCGGTTTTACGATGCCCTCAAAGTTGGGATGCATTTGGTCCAGAGAAGATTTTGCCCGCGAAGGGCGGCGTGAATGCACGTCAGCGGCGAACATTCCTTTTGACGGCCGCGACAATGGCCTTTCGATTGATGGGCCCGTAAATATGCGGATAGATCTCGTTGTTCGTCGACGGCTCTTTTATCATTCGGGACATCAGCCGGTCCGTCTCGATCGTCAAGACCACTACCTGATCTTCCCCGCCATAGTACCTGGCAATGACCCCATCAAGCTGGTTCTCAAAGCTGCAGTGTATGAATCCCTCCGTCTGCAGGCTTTTCGCACGATAGAGGTCTGTGTCAAATGCAGCCCAGACGTCCGGTAAAACAATGTGATATATCAACATTCCGGCCTTAATGGTATTCCACACGGAACAGCGTCAATCCCTGTGCCGGAGCCGTCTTGCCAGCGAGATCGCGGTTCCCGGTCACTATTGCCGTCTGAATTGTATCAGAATCTTTTTCACCCCGCCCCACCTCGAGCATAGTGCCGACTATCGACCGAACCATGTACCTAAGGAATCCTGTAGCGGAAATGCGGAACTCGATCAACGCACCCTGCGCACGCGCATCCCATCCCGATTCGACCGTGAAATCGAGTACCGTGCGCACCCGGCTTTCTCCATCGGATTTGGCAGACGCAAAGGCCGTCCAGTCGTGTTCGCCGAGGAATTTGCGGGCCGTGTCGTTCATACGTGCGACATCGAGCGGCTTGGCCTCGTGATGTGCGAACCGCCGCCAAAAAGGCGATATCACAGGGGCGTTGATCACTCGGTAAACGTAGGTTTTTCGCTTGGCCGAAAAACGTGCATGAAACTCGTCCGGCGCCTTTTCGGCCTTCATTATTCGAATGTCACGCCACAGGTTGCCGTTGATTGCGTGTTTGAGCTTTTCGGGAGTGAATTTTTCGTGCAGGTGAACGTTCGCAACCTGGCCCTCCGCATGTACACCCGCATCCGTCCGTCCCGAGCCGACCACGGCGGCCTCAGTGTCGGCGATCATGCTGATAACGCGCTCCAGCTCACCCTGGATTGTGCGGTCGTTTTCCTGCACCTGCCAGCCGTGAAAGTCCGTACCGTCGTATTGGATAAGTAGTTTGTAATTCATGTGGGCACGTGAGGCTGTTCACGATTGACGGCTTCCAGGCTTCACAGCCTTATCACCGCTGGCGCACATTGGGCAGTCGGCCACCTTATAGCTCGGGACATCAAGACTCACCAGCGCGGTTCGAGTCACACCTACATCGGCCGTTCCATTAGAACGATCGATGATCGATGCCGCGGCCACGACCGTTGCCCCTGCGGTCGCTAATGCATTTATGCACTCACGCGTTGAACCCCCCGTCGTTATCACATCTTCGACGACGAGCACATTCTTGAACTGCTCTACCGCAAATCCGCGACGCAGCGTCATCACCCCGTTACGTCTCTCGGTCCACACGAACGGCACATCGAGCGCCTGGGCCGTCGCAAAACCGATAACCAGCCCGCCGATCGCCGGCGAGGCCACGAGATCTATTTGGGGCCCGGCAAACTGCTCTGCGATCATCTGTCCAAATGCGGCGGCATCACGCGGATGCTGCAAGGCAAGCGCGCACTGCAGATATTTCCGGCTGTGCAGGCCGCTCGATAGTATGAAATGACCCTCAAGCAGTGCGTTGGTATTTCTGAACTTATCTAAAACAGGATCCATCAACGGACGAAGAATGTTTGTAGTTTCGCCACCGGACGCCTAATATATGTCTGAATGACACCGTATCCTAACTTAATTTCCGAGTCATTGCTAATAAACGAGACAGTCGCCTTGCTCCGCTCATTTGGCGGCAAAGCTTCGGCGGTCAGTGTCGTTGACTTCGTCATGAAGATCCGGCGGCCCGACCCTTTTCTAGCAAAATTGCTGGTCCAGGACCTGATCGAACGCGATCCGCGGCTCAGGCTGAACGGTGACATGGTTGAGCTCAAAGATGACGGTTTTAACAAGCGGGCGTTCGCAGGCAGCGGTTTTGTCGTTTTTGATCTCGAGACCACCGGCACAAAAGCCGGTCCCTGCCGCATAACGGAGATCGGGGCCTATCGTGTCCAAAATGGGCAAGTGACGGACGAGTTTCAGACCCTGGTCAATCCCACCGTGCCCATCCCATGGTTCGTTACACGGCTTACTGGCATCACGGATGAAATGGTCCGCGAGGCACCGGTGTTCAGCGAGATCGCACACGATTTTTTAACCTTTATCGGAGACTCGATCCTTGTCGCGCACAACTCGGGCTTTGACATGCGGTTCCTCAATCACGAGATCGGTCGCGTCTATCCAAACTACCGCGTAGCGAACCCGTGCCTTTGCACGGTCAAGCTGTCACGACGGCTGCTGCCCGACATACTTAATCACAAGCTAAAAACGGTGGCCGAGCATTACTCCATCGAGCTCGTCAATCATCACCGGGCGAGCGCTGACGCCTTTGCCACGGCACATATTTTTGTAAATCTGTTGACCAGGCTCCAATCGGATGGCGTCAACGACCTCGCTGCCGTGCGAAAGATGGGGTCACGAAAACACGGTTATGTTAGATGAACGCGCGCCCGCGGGCATCAACAACCAGGGTCTCGATATCCGCGCGACGCCACGCGAGGAGATGCATCTTTATCCCCTCGACACCTTTCGCTACGAGTTTCCCGGAAAGGAGATATGGGTTGAATTTGAGATACCCGAGTTTACGGCGATATGCCCGTTCTCGGACTTTCCCGACTTCGCCGTCATCCGTCTAAAGTACGTCCCCAACGAGCTTTGCATTGAGCTCAAAAGCCTAAAGCTCTACATAAACGCCTTTCGCGATATCAAGGTGTTTCACGAACACGTCATCAACATCATTCTCGAGGATTTCGTCGCCGCATGTGATCCGCTAAAGGTCAGCATCGAGGGCGATTTTCACGTGCGCGGCAATATCAAGACCGTGGTCCGGGCAAATTACAGCAAAGATGTATAGATGGCAACCGCGCTAGTGAACAAGCGCAGCCATAACCCTCGGCTGGGTAAACGAATGCTTGGTGCAGGCGGCCTCTACCAGGCTCGCGATCTCAGACTCGATGCGAGTTTTCGCGTTGGGCGAGGCGTTGGAGACCTCTGAGATGATGAGAAATTTTGCCTTTTCGAGCAGCGTTTGCTCGCGAAATGACAGCTTCTTTTCGTGGCTGAGGAAGGTTAGCATCTTCAGCACTTCGGCAGCCTGAAAGACATCCCCCGACCGCAGCATCTCCGAAAACTCTTTCGAACGCGTCTTCCAGTCGCACGAGACAGGCTTAAAATCCTCTGACAATTTGTTGATGAGTTTACGGCACTGCGACGAGCTGATGAGCGGCCGGATGCCAACGCTCGCCGCGTTGTCGGTGGGGACAAAAATGGTTGAATTGTCGTTCAACACCCGAAGCGTATAGCCGCCGACCGTTCTGTCGCCGATCGTGTATTGTTTGACGTTTTCGACCAGGCAGACGCCCTGGTTCGGGTAAGCTACTTTCTGGCCGATGGATAATTCCATGAGCGCTTCTCTCCCAAAACTTGAGAACGACGCGATGCACGCGAACGTGAGAGGTTCAGTCCGCCGCAGGGTTGGTCTGTCAAGAATACAGCTATTATAGCACCATCTCCCCTTAAACGGTACAAAAAAATCGGTGTAAAGCGTAATTATTTAGTGTTGATTGCCGGTCGGCAAAAACGATCGGAGCTGGTTTAAAATATCGATTACCGGGTTGCCGGCGCTTCCGCCTTCATCTCGTCTTTGGGCCGGTAAACTGCATCGATCACGCCGCAGCCCTCGGCAATTTCCTTCCATCTGTCGATGTCCGCCTTGACCACAGCCAGCGACGCCGTTGGCATACGAATGACCTCGCCCGTCAGGAATCTAATAAACCCCTCGGCGCCGAGATTATGGCCGACGATCATCACCGACGCGACCGAGTCGTCCTGTTCCGACACCACCTGCCTGAGGCCTTGCGGACTGGCTTCATAGATTCGGTCATCAAACACGATATCAGCGGCCAATTGGCCACTCGCTTTAACCAATAATGCCGTTTCGCGTGCCCGGGCCGCCGGCGAGCTGAGGATCAGTTGCGGATCGATATTGCGGCTCTTCATCAACTCGCCCATAAAAGGCGCAGCCTTTCGTCCGCGCTCATTCAGCGGCCGGTCAAAATCGGCCAGATCGGTCTCGGACCAGCTCGATTTGGCGTGGCGCATCAAATAGATGGTCTTCATATTTTTGCTGATGAATGGGTGAATTTTCAGCGATTTTACGCCCCATCCGCTAAAACAACAACCTGCCGGACGCCCCAACCTTTAAGCGGCCGTGCGCTCAAACGGCGCCTCTGTCTGTGAGGCTACCAACTTTCTGCGGTCCGTGGCGATAAGATACGCAATTATGCGGAACCTGCTGAGATCTGACATCACATTATGGATGTTTGTTACTGTCATGGCCCTCTTGTGCGTCAACGCCTGCACGACAGCTGGAGTGACATCGGTGCCAGTCTCTTCTGAATACACAAAGCCCCAGATCATGGGCCGGACGCAGACGGACGAGGTAAAAGAGAGCAGCGGCCTCGCGGTTTCACGCTGTCAGGACAATGTTCTGTGGACACACAATGACGCCGGCAGCGACGCATTCATCTTCGCCCTCGCCACCGACGGCCGGCACCTGGGAACGTGGCGCGTCGAGAACTCACAAAATGTCGATTGGGAAGACATCGACGTCTTTAAAGATGCGTCGGGTACATGCTCACTCCTGATCGGGGATGTCGGGGACAACGGTACCGACCGCGCAGAGCTTCAGATCTATCGCATACCCGAACCAGTCGTAACGCCGGCCGACGCAGCTTCCAGCACCAAAAATCCACTGAAAAGCGCTCCGGCCGAGGTCCTCAGATATCGTTACGCCGACGGCCGCAACAACGCCGAGACCCTGCTCGCTCATCCGCTGAACGGCGATCTGTATGTACTGACCAAAAACAAAAAGGGCCCGTCGTCGGTCTACAAGATCAAACCCGTTTTCGCCCCTGAGGTCCAGGCCTCGCAAAAGATCGGCGAGCTGATCGTCCCGTCGGATCCCCCGGGGTTGCTCACCGGCGGTGCGATATCGCCTGACGGCCGGCGCGTTATCCTTTGCGACGTAAAGAACGGTTACGAGCTCATACTGCCTGACGGCGCCGATTTTGACGCTATCTGGCAGCAGCGCCCGTTACTCGTCGACCTCGGCGACCGAAAACAGGGTGAAGGCGTAACCTACACGTCCGACGGCCGCTCGATCGTCGCATCGAGCGAAAAGAAAAATGCACCGCTTTTCCGCATCGACCGCCGGTAGTTCCTTGTTATCCGATTGCTCCCTAAAACTCAGTCCCGCTGGGGTCCGAGCCGTCGGCATGGCTCATTTGCTCGAGGCGTTCGGTTGACGTGCCTTCGGCGTCGTTGTCGGCCGTTGTTTCGCTCTGCGGCTTCGTCGCGTTTTCATTGCCGGCGTCATCGTCCCGGTCCGACGCTTTATCACGCGGCCCGGCCGCTTCGCTTTCGGTCATTGCCTGGCCTTCGCCCAGAGTTTGACCGGCTCCCTGGGTCTCGACGTCGTCCCGGTGACTGCGCCCCGCATTCTGGCCCTGATGTTCGGTGTCGCGTGGACCGCCGTTTTGTTGTGTCATCTGATCTGCCCCCTTTTTTTAGTAATGCTAAATTGTAGATCGTAAATGGTAAATAAAAGAAGAGAGCAGGCCCCGTTTACCATTTACCCTTTAACCATTTACCATTCATTTGATGAAGATCTTTCACGGCACCGAGAATGCAAACATTTTGCGGCCTACGGTTTTGACACTCGGCGTGTTTGACGGCCTTCATCTCGGGCATCAGCGGATCATGCGGACCGTGGTCGACCGGGCCGCCGCGACAGGGACCGTCGCGACCGCGATAACGTTCGACCCTCACCCTCGTGCCGTACTGCATCCCGAGTCGGCCCCGCCGCTCCTGCAGACACTCGACCAGCGTCTGGCCAATTTTGAGGTGCTGGGCATCAAGCAGGCGATCGTTATCGCCTTTACGCACGAATTCGCGGGCCAGCCAGCCGAGGATTTTCTCAGCAATATCGTTCGCGAGCGGCTGCACGCGAAGGAAGTGTACCTGGGCAAGGGTTTTGCGTTTGGCCGGGATCGCGGCGGCAATATCGATCTGCTGCGCTCCATGAGCGAGAAGCTTGGTTTCGTGGCTGACGAGGTCGACGAGGTCACCCTGCGGGGCCGTCGGATTAGCTCGTCTGAGGTGAGGCGTCTGCTGGCGGAGGGGCGTGTGAACCTCGCACGTCGAATGCTCGGGCGTCCGTACGGGGTCGAGGGCGTGATCATCAGGGGCAATCGCCGCGGCCACACGATCGGCTTTCCGACCGCGAATCTCAAGCCTCACAATCGCGTAATCCCGCGATTCGGCGTGTATGCAAGTGCCACCCTGATCGACGGCAGCTGGCGCAGCAGCATTACAAATATAGGTGTGCGTCCAACATTCGAGACTGAGACCGAGCCGTCGATCGAGACTTATGTTTTTGATTTCGACGGCGACCTTTACGGCGACGTCTTGCGAGTGCGATTCCTGCACCGCATCAGGGACGAGCGAAAATTCAGCGGCATCGACGAGCTCAAGGCCCAGATCGAAAAGGACACCGGACGAGCGAGGAACTATTTCAAACACCAGGGCGTAAGAAAAATGTTCGAAGTACTGTGAAAAAGGAAAAGTGAATGGTGAATCGTGAATCGTGAATCGTAAATCGTGTGAGGTGGCGTATAGCTAATTGCTTATCGGTCGTGCTGACCACTGACCACCGACCACTGGCTACTGCTCACTGCTCACCGCTCACCGCTCACGGCTCACTGAAACAGGGCAAAGCCTCCGCATCACCGGGCATCGAAACTCTTTTGTAGTTTTGCAGCAGATAATAAGTAATGCCGGATATAACAAGCGGGACCTTGTATAAAGAAAAGAACGCGGCCGGGGCGAATGGGAACGACCCGGCTATGTTTGCGTCTACCGGTGAATTGGCGATCACGCGGCACACTCCCGGCGTCGCGGTTCGTGCCGACGACGTTTTGTCTCAGTCATCCGGGCCCGAGGACGGCAGGCTCGGCGGCTTCGGAGCCTATTGGCGGCTCTTTCAGGTGACGCGGGTCATCGGCATGTTGTCGCTGTACCTTTATCTCGACCAGTTCGACGTCCACAGCAAACAGCAGAACAAACAGAAAAAGGAGCGTCTGTCCAAGGCTTACCGCCTGACGCGTATGGCCGTGTGGGGCGAAAAGCTGTGGGCCGTCAGGCTCTGGTTCTTTCAGAGTTTTCTCATGCTTCTGCGCCGGTTTTTCGTCGGCAGCGGCACCAGCAAAGAGCATAATCAGGAACGCCAGGCCCTCTGGCTCAAGAACAAGCTTATTGAGCTCGGTCCGACATTCATCAAGATCGGCCAGTCCATGGGCACCCGGGCCGACCTTTTACCGCTGCCTTTTGTCACAGAGCTCGGCACCCTGGTCGACAGCGTTCCCGCGTTTCCTAACGACGTCGCCTTTGCCATTATCGAGCATGAGCTCGGGCGCAAGATAAACGAAGTCTATGCTGAGTTTGAGCTCACACCGGTTGCGGCAGCGTCGCTTGGCCAGGTATATAGAGCCCGACTGCACTCCGGCGAAGAGGTCGCCGTCAAGGTGCAGCGCCCAAACCTGGAAGAGACGATAACCGGCGACATGGTCATCCTTAAAAAGGTCGCTGCCTTTGCGGAAAAATTTCCACACCTCAGCGAAAATGCCGACTGGGCGGGCATGCTCCGAGAGTTTGACACCACCATTCACGAAGAGATGGATTATGTCGCTGAGAGCAAAAATGCCGAGCGTTTTCGCGACAATTTTAAGAATTGGTCCAACATTCACGTGCCGACCATCTACTGGCCCGCGACGACCAGCCGCGTGATGACCATGGAGTTTATCCATGGCACAAAGGTGATCGACCTCGAGGAGCAGCATCGCCTGCACATCTCACCCGCCAAGGTAAACCGTCTGCTCATAAAGACTTACCTTAAACAGCTTTTGGAGGATGGGTTTTTTCATGCAGATCCGCACCCCGGCAACCTGCTGGTAATGTCGGACGGACGGCTCGCATTTTTCGACTTTGGTATGGTGGGCCGCATCACGCCGCAGCTGCAGGCAAAGATGATCGACGCGTTTTTTCATGTCGTCGGCAAGGACCCCGCCGGCATCGCCAACGACTTGATCGCGCTCGATTTTCTCAAGCCCGGCACCAGCCCGCACATCGTACGACCAGTGATAGAAAAGATGTTCGAGTTCCACTTCAACCTAAAGCTCAAAGACGTCAATTTCAAAGAGCTGACGTACGACCTCGCCGACGTTATGTACGATTACCCCTTCCGCCTGCCGTCAAATTTCACATACATCATGCGAGCGCTTATGACGCTCGAGGGCATCGGCATCGTTACCGATCCGGAATTCAATTTCTTTGAAACGGCCAAACCTTACGCAAAAGAGTTTATGCTGCGGCGCGAGGGTAAGGATTTTCGAAAGATGTTTGTCGACAAATTGATGGGCCGGGACGAGGGCGGCAAGATCGACTGGGACCGCACCTGGAAACTCGCAAAAATGGCGTTCAAAACCGTCATGGACACGGGCACCTGATCATGTCACGCCGCGCCCGCGTCACTTACATACAAAACGAATTCCCGATATCAGATCTCGACCACGCGAGCTGGAACGAGGGGGAGGCGGTTCGTATCACCACTTACTGGAGCGGCGACCATGCTCCCCCCGAGCGCTTTTTCGAGGCACGTCTCCTCTGGTCCGCAACGTCCCTTTACGTCAGGTTCCACGCCGAGCAGTTTGAGCCGCTCGTGATTTCACCGAACCCGGTTCTTGGAACAAAAACCCACGGGCTATGGAACAGAGATGTATGCGAGATATACATCGCCCCGGACCAAAATGACCGCGACCGCTACTTCGAGTTCGAGGTCGCGCCCACGGGTGAATGGATCGATCTCGGCATCCAGTTCACCCCGGCGGGCCGCCTCACGGACCGCGAGTATTCATCCGGTATGCAGACCGCCGCGGCTATCGCTACGAGTAGCGTCACAACCGCCATTGCGGTCCCGTGGGCCGCGTTTCGCAAAATGCCGAATGTTGGGGACGTCTGGCTCGGCAACCTCTGCCGCTGCGTAGGCCGCGACCCGGATCGCGGCTACCTCGCATGGCAGCCAACCGAGACGTCCCAGCCCAGCTTTCACGTCCCGTCTAAATTCGGCGAGTTTGAATTTGTATCCATTTAGCGCGTCCGGTTCTTTCCCGACCTCACAAAAAAACGCGGCTCCGGTAAGGGGACCGCGTCAAAAAGTTAATCTGGATTATTGCTGTTTAACCAGTAACTAAAAAGATCAGGGAATAAGGGTTTTTCTGACTTGTGGGAAAAAGTCTGAATTTGTGTCCAAAAGTGTGATGGTCTGCCGGGACTGTGGGAATCCCGACAAGAACAAGTTTATCAATTGCTTGCGGTCAATTGCAATAAAATAATTATTTGTCATTATTCCGCCGGTCACCGATAATACGCCATCACGAATGATGAGAATTCGTCCTATGAGTTCGAATACGAGTTTTCGATTTTTGTAGCGAATTCAATTTCTGACCAATGTTCGGCGGGAAATAAGAGTGCGGGTGCTGGAATTAGTTATATCGCTCCAATATACGCTTATCAGGATGAAAGTGACCAACAAACCCTCGATGGCGGGCAGAAGCGCCTTCCGAATCTCAACTTCGAAATTGTCGATAAGATCGCCAAAAGCCTCGACATGACATTTGTGTCAGAACCGGGAGCGGTAGCGACTGGGTTCCGTGAAGCCGAATCAGAGAAGAACCCGGTCACTACCGTTCCCGGTTCCGACAAGACCACCGCCACGTTCGCTCCGATAGATATTCTCGATTACATCTACGCCGTTCTGCATAGTCCGAGTTACCGCGAGAAATACAGGGAATTTCTAAAGATCGACTTTCCGCGTGTTCCGTATCCGACCGACAGAGAAATATTCTGGCACTTGTCGCTCTCGGCGGCGAGCTTCGCCAGATCCACTTGCTGGAATCGCAGAAGGTGAACCAGTTCATTACCGGTTATCCCGTTGGAGGCGACAACCTCGTTGAGAAGCCTGAGTTTAAGAACCCAGTCGCTACCGCTCCCGGTTCTGACAAGACAGGCAGCGTCTATATCAATGAAACCCAATACTTTTCCTGCGTTCCCGCGATCGCCTGGAATTTCTATATCGGCGGCTACCAGCC
>JBHENG010000007.1:0-557 GCA_046262195.1 Pyrinomonadaceae bacterium
GTTTAGGGAAACGGATCACCATCGCAGATTGAAGTTGACCGACAATCCACTGCGTGGATAACGGCGATAACTTCCATACCGGGGATAGCTGACGTATGGGCTATATGTCGAGTATCCCGGGTAATACGTCGAATAGGATAGTGGATATAAGGCGTAACGAACATAGCTGGGATAGGAACTGTAAGTTGAATAGTACCTAGGGATTGTTCGATAGGTTGTGACATATGTCACCACCCGCGTCCGTCCGTCCGTTCTGTAGCGACGGCTATACCTGTCGCTGTATCTGTCGTTATCGTACCGAATGTATCCCGAGCGTTGGGGGTAGCTGGTGGATACCGCGAGGCCCAGCAAAAAGCTCCCTGCCATCAAGGCGACACCGATTCTTTTCAAAAACATATGGTCTCCTCCTTTGACTCAATGGTTATTCAAGTTACTTGTGGGTCATACCGGTTGCGATGCGCAACCGATTGAGTCGCGTTTGCCAAAAAATCATCATGCAAGCAACGGAAAAAATTGCCCTGCAATCTTCCTATTTTTGCCGATCGGATCGGTGCCTG
>JBHENG010000007.1:567-25744 GCA_046262195.1 Pyrinomonadaceae bacterium
TTCGTCGCCGACATGACCCCATCCCGAAAAACATTGATCACCGCCGCTCGGCGGGGTGTTTCTGAACGGTTTTCGTACGATCCGTGTAGCATCAGCGGATGATGAAAACTGGCCTCCCCCGCTTTAAGCTCAACGGGTATGGGACGAAAAGCCTGCTTTTGCTGATCCGTCAGCAGAGACAAAACTGACTCCATGTTATTCGCCAGTTCACCGCGAGGCAGCAGGTTCCACTTGTGGCTGCCGGGGACATAGTGTACGCAGCCATTGGCAACCACCGAGTCGTCGAGAGCTATCCAGCACGTAAGATGTGCCACAGGCTCGGTGCGCGTCCAGTATGAATAATCCTGATGCCACGCTACAACGCCGCCGTCATGGGGCGGTTTCACAAATAGCTGATCATGCCAGAACCTGATCGGACCGCCAAGAAGCGCCGAGGCAGCCGAAACGAACCGTGGATAAAAGATCAGGTCGTGAAAAGCCAGGGACACCCGCCAGGCACCGAGTGCGTGAAACAGTGTGGTTTCAGACGAGACGGATTCGTTTCGATGATACTCGTAAAATCGAGAATTGCCGGCAAACGCCGGCTGCATTACGACCTCGAGGTCTTTCCGCAGCAGCGACAACTGCTCATCATTTAGGAGCTTTATACCCGAAAGATAGCCATGCTCGTCGAAAAATTGCTTGTCGTCGTCGGAGATGGCTTCTGGGAGGTCGCCAGTCGCCACAAATACGTCCGTGAGGGGATGGTGAAACTCAGAAAGGTCGGAATGCATTTGGACCGTAAAAGTCATTTTTCAAATAAGGTAAAAAACAATAGCCAACACTTACCATAAATGTTATTATGAGATTGACTGCAAGGAGGTTAACCTCCGTCTTAAATCACCGCGTACCACCTCCCTCGCATTGTACACCACTTATTAAATCTTACGATCAGTGTTTCTAGAGCTGATCAGGTACGTCTGATTCGTCTTTGCCGCTGCCGCTATGGCAAAAAGACCCAAACCAAACACAGGAACCACAACCAAGAAAGCCCGCTTTATGGCGGCTCAGAATGAGAGCCCCGCGCCTCGTAATCGCACGCCCGACGACGCTAACTTTCGCACCTTTATCGAGAACCTGCCGGTAATGTTCTATGCGGTAACTCCCACACAACCGCACACTCCCCTATACATAAGCCCCACGTTCGAGAAATTCGGATATCCCCTCGATTTGTGGATGACCGAACCAGACATCTGGGACCGCATAATCCACGCGGACGATCGGGATAATGTTCTGACTCATACTCGGCAAGCTATGCGACGGGGCGAAAGCATTGACTTTGAGTATAGGGTAATTTGCAAAGACGGCAGCATACTATGGGTTCGCGATCGCAGCTGTTTCATAACAAAGGAGGACGGCCAGCCGTTGTATTGGCAAGGGGTCATCCTTGACGTCACAGACCGAAAGATCGCCGAGGAGGCGATCCGGAAGAGTGAGGAACGTTATCGTGACCTTTTTGAAAATGCTAATGACCTGATCTACACACACGACCTCTCAGGTAACTTCACTTCATTAAACCGTGGCGGGGAGGTCATAACAGGGTATCCCAGAGAAGAAGCTCTAAAAATGAATTTAGAGCAGATTGTAGCACCCGAATTCATTGAGGCCGCAAGAAACATGATCGCCAAAAAGGTCGCAGGGGATCGTCCCTCGACGTATGAGCTTGAGATTATTTCGAAAGCCGGGAACAGGGTGATACTTGAGCTAAGTACGCGACTTATTATTGGGGATGGCGCCCCTGTAGGAGTTCAGGGCATTGCTCGTGACATAACTGCCCGACGTCAGGCTGAGATCTCGCTTCACAACACGGTCTCACTGTTCTCATCGACGTTTGAGTCAACTGCCGACGGAATTGTTGTCATGGGCCTCGATCGGCAACTAGTTACGTGTAACAGAAAGTTTTCGGAAATGTGGAAGATCGATGACGAGATCATTCGCAGCAAGGATGGAACGCTGCTGGTACAAAAGGTTGTTGCCCAACTAATGGATGCGGACACCTTCGTAGAGAACCTCGAGCGGATGTGGGCGGACCCGCTGTCTGTGTCGAACGAAACGCTCGAGCTTCGGGATGGCCGTATCTTTGAACGCAACTCGCAACCGCAGTTTCTTGAGGGTGTTCCGGTTGGACGCGTGTGCTGTTTTCGCGATATCACCGAGCGCAACCTTGCGGAAGAAAAACTTCGCCACTATGCACTGCACGACACTCTGACCAACCTGCCGAACCGAGTACAGTTTATGGACCACCTTAAGCAGGCAGTCGTGCGAGCCGAGAGCAACCCGCACGCCCGCTTTGCAGTCCTTTTCCTGGACCTGGACCGTTTCAAGATCATCAATGACAGTCTAGGTCACGGCGTCGGCGATAAGCTGTTGATCGCAATAGCTCATCGGCTAAAGTCCTGCGTACGTCCCGGGGACGTAGTTGCCCGCTTAGGTGGCGATGAATTCACGATACTTCTTAATCGCAGCGGAGAAATGCGTGAAGTTATCGGCGTGGCCGAGCGACTCCAATCGAAGTTATCCGAGCCGTTCAAAATAGACAATTACGAAGTATTTACCACGGCCAGCATAGGCGTCGTTGTTTCAAGCAATGTGCCGCGACGTGCGGAGGATTTCGTGCGAGACGCAGATGCGGCAATGTACCGTGCCAAAGAATCTGGAAAAGCACGATACGAGATCTTTGACACCGAAATGCATGTTCGAAACATGAACCTGCTAAAGGTGGAAACGGACCTTCGCCATGCGGTCGACCGGCAGGAGTTTCAGGTCCTTTATCAGCCGATAGTGGAGCTCGCGACCGGGCGCGTCAACGAGTTCGAAGCGCTGATAAGATGGCGCCATCCGGTTCATGGCCTGATCACTCCGGACGAATTCGTCGGCGTTGCCGAGGAAACCGGCCTCATTATTCCGATAGGACGGTGGATCCTCGAGGAAGCCTGTAATCGAATTGCGCATTGGCAGCGACAGTTTGGTTCTCCGCTTTACATAAGTGTAAACCTGTCAGCAAAACAGCTGATGCATCCGAACCTCACGTCGCAGATCCAGGAAGTTCTGTCCGACTCCGGATTGCAGCCGAGCCAGTTAAAACTTGAGGTCACCGAGAGTACGGTGATGGAGCACAGCGAGAGATCGCTAAAAGTGCTCGTGGAATTGGACCAGCTCGGCGTCGCGCTATCTACTGATGACTTTGGAACGGGTTATTCCTCGCTAAGTTATTTACAGCAGTTCCCGTTTGAGAGGCTTAAGATCGACCGTTCGTTCATCAACATAATGGACAGTGACGAAAAGAGCGGCGCAATAGTCAAGACGATACTAATGCTCGGCGAAAACCTCAATATCGAGGTGGTCGCTGAGGGTATCGAGACGGCCGCCCAACTCGATCAGCTAAGGGCGTTTGGTTGTAAGGCCGGGCAAGGTTATTTGTTTTCCCGACCCGTCGACCGAGAGTGTGCCGAACAGTTCCTTGCTCACGGCGCAAACGCCTACGCGGATAATCCGGCCCTGCAATTCAGAAACCCCGCTCCTACGATCGAAGTTTCTGATGTGCAGTAGTTAGCGTGTTAGTTTCCTGCTACCTGTTTTGAATCGCGTGGCCCCGCGTTTTTTACGTACTTGTCAAACCACTGGATCATCTCGTACAGGGTGTGCTCCGTCGATTCCTTTGCCGCGTAGCCGTGCGACTCGAACGGCAGCATGACGAGCCGTGCCGTACCGCCGTTGCCGCTGATGGCCGCGAAAAGGCGTTCGGACTGGATCGGAAACGTGCCCTGGTTGTTATCGGCCTCGCCGTGGATGAGCAGGAGCGGCTCATTTATTTTGTTTGCGTAGAAGAAAGGCGAGACCTCTGTATAGATACGCGGCGCCTCCCAAAAATTACGCTCCTCGTCCTGAAAACCGAATGGCGTGAGCGTGCGGTTGTAGGCGCCGCTGCGGGCGACCCCGGCGCGGAAGAGGTCACTGTGTGCAAGCAAATTCGCCGTCATAAAAGCTCCGTAGCTGTGGCCGCCGACGCCGACACGATCGCGGTCGACAACACCCATCTCGACGCCCTTGTCGATCGCGGCCTTGGCCGAGTCAACGATCTGTTTGATAAAGGTGTCGTTTTTCGTCAGAGGAGGACCGACGACAGGCATTGCCGCATCATCTAGGATGGCATAGCCGGCGAGCAGCAGAAAGAGATGAGATATGCCGCCGAACTGCGTAAAGCGGCTCGTCGAGCCCGACACCTGACCCGCGACTCCGGCGTCGGTAAAGCTCTGCGGATACGCCCAAATGATCGTCGGCAGCCTCGTTCCCTCTTTATATCCCGGCGGCAGGTAAAGTGTGAACGACAGGTCAACGCCGTCGGCGCGTTTGTATTGAACACGCTGTTTCTTGATGCCGCGAAGCTGCGGCGCCGGGTCTTTGAAATTCGTGATCTGGCGGTAGGCCATTGCCGTGCACACCTGTGCCGGCGGGCACGCCTGACGCAGAAAGATGTTAGGCGGTTCGGTTATGGAGTCCTTGCGCGTAAAGAAGTTGAGTCCTGCGTCGTCGATCATTCCCGCGAACGCCTCATATTCATCCGTTCCGGAGCGGAATATCTCTTCGGTCTTAAGCGTTTTGAGGTTCATCCGTCGAAAAAACGGCCGGTCGCCTTGGCGCGTCGCCCCCGTACCGGACAAAAATATGTCGTCGCCGTTCTGACGAACGACCGTAACGCCGTTTGACAATGTCTTTGTGATCGGCGTACCAATGTCGCCGTAACGATCGTTGATGTTCAGATCGGAGATCATCTTAACACTCGCTGGATTGCGATAATCGGTCATGAACATCCGCCGCCGCTGCGTGTCGCGGTTGAAATCGTAGAAGAAGAACAATCCATCACGCTCGCCAAACGGCCCACCCTGGAAGCGTTGCTCGGTCTTCAGCATCTCTCTCACGGAACCGGTAAAAGGTGCATCGAGTCTCATCAGCTTGTCGCGATGGCTGACCTTGTTTTTTGGGTCGCCAGCGTCAAGGGCCTCGACCCATATCAGGGTCGCTGGTTCCGTCGGTACCCACCTGTAGCTGCGAGGGCCGGTTGGAACACCGCCGCTCGGCAGGTTGTCGATCAGCGGGGTATCAATGAGCTTATGTACGAGCTTTCCGTTCGCGTCCCAGATCTCGTGGCTTTTCGGAAACCGCGATGCCGGAAAAAGGTACGAAAAGGGTCGTTTGATCCGCGAAACATAGATGTGCTTACCGTCGGGTGCGAACGATCCGCTATCGTAAATGCCGGGCTGTCCGATGGAACGCACGTTCCCTTTTAGATCGATGAGAGCGATTTGAGAGGTCGCGTAGTATTCGAACAACTTCTCGTCATTTGGCGACTTGAGCAGATCCTGAAATGTAGCGATCTGACCTCGGCGGCCGCTGGTTTCCTGAATGTTGGGCTCATTAGGCGTTATATTCTGCCACGCGGGTGCCGGGCCACGGCCGGCCGGTATGAGGTCCGCAGCGATCTTATCGGAGCCTTCCCAGCTATATCCTCCAAATGCTGTGTTGAGAAGGATGTTCTTTACCTTGTTCGCCTTGCCGCTTGCCGTATTAACGATCCACAACTCGGTGCCCGTCGCCGTAACATTGCCAAACGCGATGTGCTTTCCGTCCGGCGCCCATTGCACGCCGGTGATTTTGCTCCCCGCGGGCAAGACAACCGGCGTCTCGCGGTCATCTGCGACGTTCCTTAATGTCATTTTTACCGAATAGCTCTGAAGATGCGGGCCGTTGGTGTTGGGGTTTACACGCGTGCCCGCGAGGCGCAACATCGTCTGCGCCAGGTCGGAGATCGGCGGGTAGCGCAGCGGCTCGAGCACTGCGATCTTGTCGCGTGTTGGTGAAATGGACGTCGCCGGGATAACAGCAGCGTTTAGCACATCCATTATTTCCTTGGGCGGTTTTTTATAAGTGCCCTGTGCGGCTAATGACAGACTCATTGCAGCGATCGCGGCACCGAGCGTCAGCAAACGAAAAGTAATTTTCCTCATATGTCCTCTTTTCTATCTGATCGAGATCCTCAACGCGTAATTCGAGATCGAGCCTCTCGCCGGGCGTCTGCATGCTTGCATGCGAAATGAGTATTTCATTTGATTATTTACGCATCTGATCGATCACGCGTCCGGTAACCATCGGGATCGCTTCCTTTTCGGTCGCGTGATTTTCCGTGAAAACGACGATCACAAATTTGAGACCGTCGCTTGTCTCAATGTACGCCGCATCATGGCGCGCTTTGCTGGTCCAGCCTGCCTTGGACCAGATCTTTGCGTCGGTCATTTTTCTGTCGATCAACAGCTTTCCGGTAAACCCATGGGCCTGGTCATCTGGATCCTTTGTATTTGCAAATGGATCGCGCTTGACGAGATCCATCATAGTGCGAGTGCGTTCGGGGGTATTGAGTTTACCGGTCACGATCTCGGCGAGCATCCGTGCCGTTGCGTTCGTCGTAAGCATATTGCGATTTTGTCCCTTGTAACCCCGCGATTGCTGTTCGATACCGTAAGCGTCTTCACAGAACGTCTTCTGATTAACATTAATGTTCTGATAGCCCATCGCCGCGAGATAACGATTTACGCGATTTCGTTTATGCTGCCACTTTTGAAACTCCTTCTCCGGCAACTCCGCACCGCTCGAAGTATCGGTAATAACGTCGAGAATATATTGAGTGGCCTCGTTCGATGAGTCCACGATCATGTCCTTCTGGCCACGGGCCAGTTCGGCCGTCATCCGCACCTTGCCGTCCTCGAGCTGCCGCTGCAGGGCGGCCATGTAGAACATTTTAGGAACGCTCGCGGGATAAATGCGCTGCTCGCCCCGGACGTCAGCCATTTTCCAATGTTCGGCGTCGCGAAGATCGATGACCGTCGCAGTCAACTCCTCTGGCTTGAATCCCTTGGCGGAAAACGCAGTTAAAGTCTCGCCGACTGCGTTCTCGAGGATTGCCTGGAGCGTGGCAGATCGTTCCAGCGGCGGCGGCTTATAACCGCGGGGAATTAAGATCTCGCCTCCCTTCTGAGCAGCTGCCGCGCACACAAATACGCAACCTAGTAACACGCTCGAAACAACACGCAGCGATATGACCATTCAATTTCTCCTTGTCTTTACGTGAATCAGTTTTAAGAGTATAAACGAAAAGCGTCAAATAATTCCAAGATCTGCCGACCCCGCATTTATGAGTGAAGAAAAACTGGTCCGCGGCCTCGGCCGGTGGGATTTCACTGCCATCGTCATTAATACGATCATCGGTGCCGGGATTTTCGGCTTACCGGCTCGTGTCTATGCGCAGATCGGCTCATATAGCCTCGTGGCGTTTGTCCTTTGTGCCCTTATCATTGGCCTGATCCTCCTCTGCTATGCCGAGGTCTCGAGTCGGTTTTCGACGACTGGCGGCCCGTATCTCTATGCAAAAGCAGCATTTGGTTCCATTGTCGGCTTTGAGGTCGGGTGGCTGTATTGGATCGTACGGGTCACGACCTTTGCTGCGAACTGCAATCTGCTGGTTACGTATCTTGGGTTTTTTGTTCCGGGCGCCGGCGAAGGGACATTACGCATTGCCCTAATCAGTCTCGTAGTCGTTATCATCACGGCCGTAAACATCATCGGGATTAGAGAATCCGCGCTGATGACGAACATCTTCACTATCGGTAAACTGCTGCCCCTTCTGATACTTGTGGTCGTGGGACTCTTTTTCATACAGCCGGGCAACTTCAACTTTACTGCCGTGCCTGAATATTCCTCGTTCTCAAGTGCCGTGCTTTTGCTCATATACGCTTACGTCGGTTTTGAGGCGGCTGTTGTACTTGCCGGGGAAACAAAAGATCCAAATAAAACAGTTCCGTTTGGAACGCTCGTCGCCCTCGGCATGGTGGCCGTCCTCTATATTCTGATCCAAACGGTCAGTATTGGCACTTTGCCGGGTTTGGCGACGTCAGAAAGGCCGCTGGCTGATGCCGCCACCGTCTCGCTCGGAGCGTTAGGAGCTGGGTTTATTACTATCGGGGCCCTCATCTCGATCTTTGGAAATTTGAACGTCGGTGTACTGAGCGCCACGCGTCTCTTATTTGCAATGTCTGAGCAGCGAGAGCTGCCCCCGGCAGTCGCAAAGACCCATGCCAGGTTCAAGACCCCGTACGTCGCGATAGGGTTGACTGCCGTCGTGATACTTGTCCTAACGATCCAGTCGTCATTCCTGACCGCCTTGACGATCGCAACGATCACACGGCTGCTTGTCTACGCTACGACTTGTCTCGCCCTTATCGTTTTCAGAAGGCGAGACGATTTGCCGCAACCGGCATTTGCCGCGCCCTATGGCATTGTTGCGGCCCTGTTATCGATCGGACTAATTGTCTGGCTGTTAACGAACGTGGATTTTGCTAAGGAAGGTGTTGCGATCCTTATCGCGGCTCTGGTCGGGCTCGTTATTTTTGGAGGATTTCGGCTGCTCCGGGGCACGTCTCCGGTTTCTACCTGAAAACTCCCTCGCCAAGAAAGTTCTCGCGTAAATGAGAAACGGTATCGTATAAGGTTTCCTGCGGATCTCGCGCGACAAAACCCAGCTCTTCCTGCGCTTTCGAAGGATCGAAATACCAAAAATACTCCGCCTGCTCAACTTCAGTCGGGACAACAGGCGAAGATCTGCCCCAGTTCTTGTAAAGTGAACTGATTACGCTCGAACCTGCAATCGCAAGCCGTTTTGGCACTTTTAGCAGTGGTGCGGAAATCCCAGACAGTCGTTCTAATCGGCCAAAGAACTGCTGGAAAGTCATATTCGCTGCACCTAGCAGGTACTTTTCGCCGTGCCGTCCTTTGTCCAGCGCGGCAATAAACGCAGACGCGGCGTCCCTAACATCCACAAAGTTAAGTCCACCGCCCGGGCTGTAAGGTATCTTTCCGGCAAGAAAATCGAGCACCGGCTTTGTCGAGCTGAGTCGCTCGTCATTGGGGCCGAGAAGGAGCGACGGGTTCATGATCACCAGGCGTTGGCCCTTGGTGTTAAAGTTTTCGATTGCTGCCCGTTCCTGGTAATACTTGGAAGCGTAATAGGCCCATTTCGAGATGATATCCAGCGGCGGGGGAAACGTCTCATCCACTATCTGATCGTCCTCGGCCACGGCGATGGTTCCGCTCGAAGACGCGATGATCAGCGTCGATACACCCGCCTGACTGGCGGCCTCGCACAAAACACGTGTTCCCTGCAGATGTATCCTGTTCATGAGAACGGCGTCGTCGTTCTCTCGTGATACTTTGCCGGCCAGGTGAAAAATGGCCGAGACATTGGCGCAAGCCACAGTGACATCTTCGGGATTCGTTACGGAACCCTCCGCGGCGTCTACTCCCGCATCCCTCATCCATTCAGGAACGTGCGAGGCCATGACCCGCAGATTCCGGGCACCGCCATCAAGCAGCTGCAAGACTATGTGCGTACCCAAAAATCCCGTACCGCCGGTTATCAGGATCTTTTTTTCTGTCTTTACCAACGCCTTTGATCGGGCCATTGTTTTACTTCCACGTACGCTTTATCGCGTGGGCCTCGGTGTTGAAAACAACTTTCTTCAGATCGAGTGTTTTTTCCGGGGCAAACAAGAGGTAAAAATATTTGAACGTTTCGGCAAGCAGGAAGCTGTGCATATAATCCGTTTTTTCTTTTGTCTCCACGTCTTTGAGACCTGCGTAAGCCACGTCGGTTCGGCAATGGCGTACAAAATCCTCGAACATTTGCTTGCCCATCGCCAGATACTTAGGATCTTTTGTGTAGTGATAGAGATAATAGGTTGACTCGACGATCTCAGGCCTGAGAGGATAGCCGCCGTTTCCCACCCTCATCGATCTGTAGTTGAACACCTCAGGCTCGATACCGTTGGCCTGCCACATCTTGAACATCGAGTCCTGAAGTGCGCGGGCACGATTGATATCGCCGCCAAGAGCCAACAGCCCGGGAAAGAATGCATCAAGTGCACCCGTGGTAGATCCGGTTCGCTTTCCCGTGTTCATATCGGCGTGACCGTACCACAGCCCGTCGTTCACTTCATCGGCCAGATGCTGATGGACGGCTGCGACCCCCTCGTGCCACATTTTGCCGCATTCTTTGTCCTCGAAAAGAATCGAGCATTTGAGCAGGTATTCGTAGTACGAATCTATTTCCGCGCTTACATGGCTGTCCGTATTTGTCCATTTTCCGGTCTCTACGTTGATATTCGTACCGACTAGCCCGATCGCTGACCGGCGATTGTAGGTCTCGACCAGGGCCTTTTTTGCCTTCTGGTAAAACACGGGTTCGCCAGTCAGTTTGCTTAGCGTTCCGAACTCGATCAATAAAGTGCCGGTTTCGGCCGGATTCGAGACGGCGCCGCGGGTCTTTCCTGTCTTAAGATTTACGTACTTATAAGGCAGCCCGGTTGGCGAACCAAAAACCGGGAGCAGCCGTTTGCCCAGATCGTGGGCTAAAGTCAGTAGCCGTCGGTCACCCGACGCCTGATATCCCGAGATCAAACCGCCAAGCAGCCTGATCGTTATCTCGAAATTCTGGACGAAAATATCCTTGTCCGCGTTAAAATTCTTGACAATGTACTTGAGCGTTTCGTCCGCTTCCGACTTCATGCCCATCAGGTACATCGAGTCGAGCGAGTCGATGGGCGTCATCAGGATGGGCGTGCCGTACCAGTCACTGCACGTCTTCGTGAGGGGTTTTAGATCATCGTGGCCGAGACAGTATTTCTTATAGCCGTTCCACGCGTGCAGAAACTCGGCCTTGACCTGCTTCGCCATCTTATCTTTGTCGATCTTTTGAGATGGCTGGGACGCCGCAGGCGAAACAGAAATGAAGATTATAAGACTGGAAAAGAAGAGGCACCCGATCATGAGGGGGTACGAACGTGTCATACATTTCATAAATAGGGTACCTCATTCTGCTCCGCCTTTTTTTTCGGCTCGAGATGGGATCGAATACCTGCATCGGCGACTGAAAGTTTTACACGCTTGGCTTTTTATGCGTCGATCACGGGTTCCTTCTTACGCGTCTTTCGCCGCTCGGCCTTCCATTTCTTTCGAATGAGCGACACGTCAAATTTGTCACGCCTACCATCCCGCATGTTCTCGATCTCGTGCTGAACGCGGGCAGCGATCAGGCGGTACGCCTCGGTATTTGGAACACCGGCAGTCATCTCCTTAAGCTCTTCATACTCGAGCAACCGGCCCACCTTCGCTCCGACCTTCGCCCCCAGACTGCTGCCTTTAGGTATTATCGTGCCTTTTGGAAACGCGTCATACGTGCCCCAGATGTACATCGGCAAGACGCCGATCTTTTGATTCAACGCGAGGTAGCCGATGATCGGTTTGAACTCAGCGATCTGACCGCTCTCCTGACGCCCGCCCTCGGGAAAAATAAGGGCATTGTAACCCTCGTTAAGTATCTGGGTAACGTGACGCAGGGATTGCCTCAAACTGCCGCTCCTTTCGATGGGGACCAGAGTCGTAAAGTTGTTCATGTACGCCCGCTTGTATTTCGTGTCGAACCAATAATCCGCCGCCGCCACCGCAACGGTCTGTTCCGCAATCTGCTTTCCGAGAGCTTTTTTGACCAATCCCGTGTCTATGTGGGACGTATGATTAGGGGCGACGATAAAATTGACGTGCTGAGGCACGTTCGACTCACCTTCGATCCGGGTGTCGAGAACGCCCTCGTACAAAGTGTTTTGGGCCAGGTCGACAACTGAGTTCCCAAGCCGTCGAAGTATGGACGGAATGACGATTTCGTCCTCGTCTGGTTTCTCAGCCGTTTTGGGCTCATCCGCAAGTCGTTTTGATTTATCAACACGCTGGACCGCCGTAAGGAGTTCCCGCACGGATTGGACCTCGTTAAGCGTATCGGGCGATAGGATCCGGCCGCCCGCGTCCTCGACCGCGGCCTGCAGCTCGACAAACATCAAAGAATCGAATCCGAGGTCGGCAAGCTTGTCTTCTATGGCTACATCCGACAGCGGCCGGTTTGATACCGTTGCGACCACTTTTCTGATCCATAACAGGTTGTCGTCGCCTTTTGATTCCACGACCGCCTTCGTCTTCGTTTTCGAACGGTCCTCCAGTGTCTGCAGCATTTCGACAACCTCGGGCCTCTTTACTTTTCGAGTGGCCGTTCTTGGCAGCTCGAACGGCGTAATGTGCAAAATCTTGACACGCTTTGCAAATGCCAGCCCTCCCGACACTTCGCGAAAGTGCACCTCTATCTGCTTGTTGATATCGGCGCGTGAACGGGCGATATCGAATTCGTAATCAGGTACCACGAGGGCGGCGACTTTCTCGCCGCCCTCCTCGTCGGGGAGGCCGACGACGCTCATTTCCTTGATGTAGGGTGATTTTCCGTATAGGTCCTCTATCTCATCCGGGTAAATATTCTTCCCGTTTGAGTCGATGATGACGTCCTTCGACCGCCCGACGATGTATAGGTTTCCATCTTCGTCAAGCCTGCCCAGGTCGCCTGTCCTCAGCCACCGATCGTTCAGCACCGCCTCCGTCGCGGCTTCGTTATTGTAGTAGCCGAGCATCACGTTTTGGCCGCGGGCGAGCACCTCACCAACACCGTTCTCGTCCGCATCGGCGATCTTCACCTCGACTCCAGGCAGCGGTTTACCCACGCTGCCGCGGAGCAGCTTGTTGCCGGGTCTTGCGACCGTCAGAACAGGGGAGGATTCCGTCAGACCATATCCCTCCAGCACCGTGAATCCGAGGCCGTGCAGATCTTTCTGCACTTTTTCGCTAAGCGCCGACCCGCCTGAGATCAGGTACCGCATCTTCCCGCCCATCCCCTGGTGGATCGGGAAAAAGATGATCGGGCCTAAGTTGAACGGCGTGTTGTCCCGGATCCATGCATTGAATTCAATAACATTATCGGCAAGGTCCGCGATCCAGTCCCCTCGTTCGCGAAGCCGTGTCTTGATCCGCCGGTGCAGCATCTCCCAGAGGGCGGGTACACCTACCATCCCTGTGACGTGGCCGTTCTCGATCGTCCTGGACAGGTCCTCCGCCGTGAGCTCGTTAAGATAGGTGATCTGGGTCCCATTTGACAAAGGCGTCAGGAAGCCCGCCGAAAACTCGAACGTGTGATGCATAGGCAGTACAGAGAGGACACCGTCCGCAAGGTCCATGTCCAGTACCGACGAAAGCATCGAGATCATGTTCGTGAAGTTCTTATGCGACAGCATCACTGCTTTTGGCGTGCCCGTCGTTCCGGACGTAAAGATGAGCGACGCCACCGACGTCGAATGCACCTTGTCAGGTAAAAGCGCGTTCCGCTGCGCCTCTTCTGTCTCGCTCGGCATTTCGAAGACGTCGTCGAATGTCCAGACCTTAATGCTAGCTTCCTCTCGGCCGTTTTTTTTGCCCGCCGGAAACCGGCGCTCCAGTTCCTCGGCCAGCTCAGGGTTTTCAGCCGCAAGTTTCGGCGAAAGAATTATCGCCGACGCCTCGCCGGCCCGTGCAAAGTTTACGACCTCGCCGACTGTGCTTGCCGGGTCGATAGGAATGGCCGTCCCGCCGGTCTTTAAAATGCCGAAATACGACATTCCCCATTCGGGCATATTGTTCGAGAACAGAATCACACGGCTGCCGGTCCCCATCCCCTGCTTGGCGAGGAATCCTGCGGCCCGCATCGTAAGCTCACCGACGTCTTCAAACGTGTATTGTTCCTTGCGGCCGTTCCGCTCGATCCGCATTGCCACCCGCGTCGAAAACCGCTTGACGGACGTATCAAAAAGATCAAGCAGATCTTTATACGTATAAGAACGTTTCTCCTGGATCTTGAGCTCTTCTTCGAGGGTTGGGAGAACCCACTTTCGCATGCCTGGAAAGTGCACGTTCAGCCAATAGTCATACCAGTCCAGCTTTTCGGGGTACCAGGGCAAGAGCGGCTTTTCCCGGTCCTTGACGATCGACTGCAGTGCCCTCATGTTATCCGATCGGTACAGGTATTCATTATCGATCATGAACGGTTTGAACATCGCAAAGGCGTCCATGGTCTCCTGCGTTGTCCGCTCGAAACCCTCGACGGACTTCTTTAGGTCGGAAACGATATTGCCGATCCGGCCCCCGCCCCAGCGCGGTGTCGCTTTATCAAGCAGCGAGTCTGCGGACTTTGCCAGTTTATTCAGCATCGGCGCAGACGCCAGCTCATACGTCCGTTGCCTGACTGGAACTGCCTCGACCATGCCGGCCAGTTTATTGACGATCTTGCTGCCGGTGTCCTTGTCCTCGAAATGCTGACGTTTGTACAAGCCAACCAGCCCCACGATCCGTTTCATGTCGTTTGGGTTTGAGTCACCGGACGCAGCCTGAAAGACAAGCGGTGGGTTTGGATCGACAAGCGCGTTCATAGCGGCACCCAGGATCGCCCCGGCAACCATGTCGACGGGAATTATGTCCAACACGAGCTTTTCATTTATCGGGATGATCGGCTGGCCGCGCAGAGCGATCAGTATCAATGGTGCGGTGGTCGTAAAGCCTTCGTTCCAGCCCGGGAATGGATACTGGTTAGCGGACTCTACGATCGAGGGGCGCACCAGAACCTTAATAATGTCGTCCTGCTGGGCAATGATCTGCTCGGCAAGTGATTTGGAGTAAGTGTATATGTTTGTCCAGCCCCAATACTCTGCACGCTCGGCTCCAAGCTCGGTGGTGCGTTCGCGAATCCACATCTTTCGCTCACGAAAAATCGCCGATTTCAACTCGCTCTCATCGTCGGGGTCACGCCCTTCCTCGATAAACCGGTTTCGCGCCGCCTCGCGAAATTTGGCGATCTGAACGGCATCGTCCGCCTCCTGCCTCGCCTGCTCACTCAAACGTGCGCAGTCGGCGATCTCCTGGTTCACATCGAACGTCGTACCTATCAGCTCGTTCTTTCGCGGAAAATACCCGACGACTGGCTCGTTTTCCCAGATCGGACCGCTGCGATTCCCGGCCACAAAACACGTTGAGACATGCACGAGCCGCGGCTTCTTCATCATCCGGGCCATCTTGATGATATTGTGCGATCCCACGACATTGGTCCGCAGAGCAGACTCGAGCGGGGGGTTGAATGTCACATTTCCGGCACCATTTATGATGATGTCCGTATCCCGCATGATCTTTTTGGCATCTTTTTCGTCGAGGCCCAGGAACTCATTGCCTACGTCGCCATTGACGGGCACCACCTTGGATTTGATGAAATCTTCAAATCCGTCTCCGTACTTTTCCCGTAGCGGGTCAAAGGTGGGCGATGTAACAATAGTGGTCCAAAACCTGATCTTCGACTCAGCAGCGTCACGCGCCCGCACCGTGGCATACACCTTTCCCACGTCTGGGAAATTATGCAGAAGCATGGACAAGGTGACCTTTCCGACAAAGCCTGTGCCCCCGATTAAAAAAATCTTTTTACCCGTAAAAATTTCGGTCGGTGATAATTTCATCTCAACTGCCCTGAAAAACAAACGCGGAATCTTCTACGCTCTGATCGCCCTCACTTCCAGATACTCCGATTCCACCAGCGTACTGTCATCTGTTGCGATATTGTTTTCCATCCAAAAATGTTCAAGATCGTGTCGCAACGCCTCTTTTCCCTGAGCGTCGAGCGAGTCGAACGCTTTCTTTGTGGGCCCGAAAAACTCACGAAAATGCTCCACCACCTCGATCGGGCTGAGCGGAAAAGCGAATATGATCCTCCGCCTATGCATTTGCAGATCGCCGATCTCCTCTCTGGCGAAGCGCTCCCTGACCACGTCCTCGGTTCCCCATAGGAGGGGCGACGGCATTCCCGGCGGCGGCGGAACGTGTTTGGCTGAGATGCGAAACATCTGGCCAGTCGGGCCCTCCGGGGTCCAGTTTGCCATCACGATCAAGCCGCCGGGCTTGCACACTCTGATCAACTCGACGGCGGTCACGGCCGGGCGCGGAGCGAACATAGCGCCGAACATAGTCATCACAACGTCAAAGCTCTCTGTCGGATAAGGCAGGTCTTCGGCGTCGCCGACCTCGAACCTGCACTCGACGTTTGTATCACGGGCCCGCTCGATCGCGGTCGCGATCAGGTTTGGAGCAATGTCGACACCGGCAACATTGGCCCCGGTTCTTGCTGCCGGTATCGCGAGATTTCCGGTGCCGCAGGCCACGTCCAGAACACGCATATCCGGTTTCAGATCGAGCCGGAGGACAAAGTCCTCCGCTCCCGCCTCCAGCGCTTTTGCGATCTCACCAAAATCGCCGTCGGACCATGTGTCCCGAAGTCTGCTCTTTAAGACATCCATTTCAGGCGTAATTGCTGTACTGGTCATTGTGGTTCTCCTTTTGTATGTGGTTTTCGGGGGCGGGGCCTCTGTTCAGCCACTTTGCGAAAAAAGATCATCGCTCCCTGCATACCATGGTCGGTTGGCTTCATAAAGATATCGGTACAACCATTGGACCCCAGTAATTCAACAACATGATCTCGGTCATACCCATAAAGGGGTATCAAACGATCGCTGCCCCGCAGCAGTCTGTGCAGTCCGGGCACGTCCCGATAAATTTTCGCTCGCAGGGTGCGAAACGATAACGGCGCCTTAAAGGTAAAATGCAGCATCCCGACACCGCCGGGCTCCAGCCTCCCGAGCATCTTTTCTGTGATCTTGTCGCCTTCATTTGGGTGCATATGCTGCAGAACGATGTACGAGTGGATCAAATCAAATCTTTCGTGGTCGGCCATCATAAACTCGTCGACGTTCGAAAGCCGCACATTTTCGATTCGTTGGGCGTTAAGATTACGCCCGGTCTCAGCTAGCATCGCGTCCGAGATATCAATACCCGTTACTGTCCCGCATTTGCCGGCCATCGGAAGCAGGATCCGCCCGACTCCACAGCCATAGTCAAGGGCCCGTCTCGGCCGCAATTGCATATTAAATCGTGATTCGAATTCGCTCCAGATCTCCTCGACATGCTGACGCCCACTCTCAAAAAACTCGGCCCTGGCTGCGTCGTCGAGCTCCGAATCGCGGTACTTTTCAAAAGTAGCCACGGCAAAGTACGCGTCCTCTACTCCGTAGCTCTCCCATAATTCCTTTCCGTTGCTCATCCGGCACTTACCCCCGCCTAGTCCGTCACGCTGCACAACCCGATGATCGGTTGGTGCAGCATCATTATCTCGGCATTTCGGCCCATGTACGAACGGGCCATGGCTATTGCCTCCGTGAGGTTATCGGAGCGTTCCCATCCCAGCATTTCCGGCACGTGGGCATTCTCGGCACCGGCAACGATCACCTTGCCGACATGCTGTCGGCCGTTCTCGCCCCAGTACCACATAAAAAACGGGTGTGCCCCGTGATACGCATTCCCGCGCCGGTACATTTCGACATAAGCGGGGTTTGAAGCGAACTCGCGCTCGTACTTTTCCCTCAGGAAAAAGGCATCGCGGGACTCCGGCAGCAGCCGGTGAAAAAACTCGATGTACGACGGGTGAAAATTATGGTCAAACTCATCGAAACACGGGTGAGTAATGATCATCACGCCGCCTTTTCGGAGCAAAGGCTTGTTGCGGTACATGTTGAAGTGATATCCAAGTGCCATCACTTGAACAAGGAGCGGATTAAGAGCCGAGTAGACGTTGTAAGGCGATATGTCCGGAATGCCCGAGATCAAAATATCGCACTGACCCTTGACCGGTATCTCGTACTGCCGGTAGTTCATCTCGAGGATCTTGTCGTGAACCGGTTCGGTTGTCCCGGCGTAGCAGGCGATCATGTCGTATTGCGCTGGGATCGCATGCAGCATCTTTCGACGTACACCACGGGGCATTTTCGAAAATGTTCGTCGCATAGCCTCCCACTTCATCCGGTCCATGAACGAAAACTCGTCCTCGTTTCGAGTCAGGATGTCGTAGCCATCCGAGAACATCCGGTTATTAAGGGCGGTTTCGATGTGAAATACCTTGCAGTTTTCATCGACGAGCTTTCCGAGCCGAATCACCTTATGGTTTAGCTCAGACGCGGGCGGGTCCATGTACGAGTGCGAATCACGGATCGTCTGCGGCTCGTGATGCGCTCGCAAGCTCTCGTAATCACAAAGCCCAACGGCAACCGATTTGTGCCCCCCGTCCATCGGGACAAGATTTATGTTGAGATAGATCAGCAGGTCGCTCTCGATCGCACGTTTGTTTACACGCAGCGGTTCCTTATGACGGGTGTGCCCGAGTGTGACGAGATTGTCATCGTCTTCCGCATCGTGGTTGTAGTAGCGATCAGGATAGTACTCGTCATATATCGCGGTCCCCACCATCCGCTTCATTTCCCATGCGGTCATCTTACGGTGCAGTGAATTGGCGATTATCAGGTGGATGTCGTCGACGCCGTTTGCACCGCACATGTCTAGCACCACTTCGAGCATCGTCTGTCGCAGGTCGGGGGTCGCCATCGGCGGCAGCGGCAGAGAGATGTCGTCCATCGCTATTGTCACTCGCAACCCGGGCTCAAGCAGCGCGTACAGCGGCTCCATATCCAGTGGATGGTTAACAGCGTAGCGAATCGCGGCCTCGCGATTTGGCAAACCTTTGATGGGCGGGTTCGGATATATCACGCGTGTGCCGATCGGTATGTCCTCAAGAATAAAATCCTCGCCGAATGGCATGATCCTGGGAGCGGAATCTTTGTCGATGTAAACGATCGACTCGTGTGTCTTGCGTCTTAGCTGTAAAGCCATAATGGTTTACTTGGCAGTCAAATTCTTGTCAAAAAGCTTTATGGCGGTAAAGATCGTCTCGACCGCACGTACATAAAACTCCGGCATTATGTTGGCGAAATCATCGGTCGGCTTGTGATAGTCCGGGTGGTCCTCGACCCCAAAATAAACAAATGGGATCTTTGCCGCATGAAAGGAGCCGTGGTCCGACTGGTTCGTCCAGTCGTCCTTACCTAGTTTTGGATCGTCGTGTCCGAGAAGCAGTTTGACCTTCGCCTTTTTCTGGGCCTGGTTCAGAGGTGGGACGACGTGGGCATAATGGAACCCGCCGCTCGCATAAAGCACGTTCTTGACGTTGCGCGAGATCATGTCCATGTTGACATTCAAGAGGACGGTCTCCTTTGGCACCGGAAGATTCGCAACAAAATGGCGGCTTCCTCTTAGTCCCTGCTCCTCGGCATCGAACGCAACAAAGATGAGAGAGTGGTCAGGGCGATCTTTCTTAAAAGCCTTTGCAAACGCAAAAAGAGCGGCTGTGCCGGAAGCGTCGTCATCAGCGCCATTAAAGATCTGATTATTTTGAATGCCGACGTGGTCGTAGTGGGCCGTGATAATAATGTACTTGTCAGCAAACTTTTTGCCCTTGATAAAGCCGATATAGTTAACGCCTGTAAATGTCTCGGTCCTGGCTCTGTTTTGGAATGTGAACTCCTGCGCAAAAGAATCGCCAAAAGGCGTCAGGTCAGATTCCCGAAACCGCCTGGCGACGTAATCCCGTGCCTTTTGCATCGCCGGCTGTGTCGGCGATCGGCCCGCCATGTCATCGGCCGAAAGTGTCTCAATGTCCGTAAGCAGCCTTGCGGGATCAATTACCGAGCTTTTGGGCTTCCACGTATCTCGCTTGCCCGCTGTTACCTGGCCGTCGGCCACAAACACTTGCAGGCAGATCATGCCTATAAGCAGAGCTCGAAATTTAAAAGAGATCTTCATAACCTTTTTCAACGAACGACGAACAGCCGTCACCTCAGGTCCAATATCGCCCAGTCGTGCTGCAGGGCGGTTTGTTTCAGCCGGAAATCAGGGTTGACTGCAACCGGATGGCCTACGATAGATAACATCGGCAGGTCCGATATGCTGTCGGAATATGCGTATGAATCGGACAGATTGATATTTTCGCGTTCAGCGTATTCACGTATCCACTGGGCCTTTGTTGCCGAAGCCATCACCGGCGGGATGATACGGCCCGTGGAATAGCCGTTAACAAACTCCATGTGGTTGGCCTTACAATCGTCGATGCCGAGGTGATCTATAAGCCGGTCGATGGTGAAATCCAGAGCGCCCGTAATTACGACCTGCCGTTGTCCCACTTTTTTACCTTGGGCAATAAGTTCCATTGTCCCGGGGTAGATCGCCGGCTTTAACACTTCCTCGAACAATTCATCCGAAAAGAATCGCAGGCGGTCGTGCGAAAACCCCTCATAGCTCTTAAAGAACACCTCATTAAAGACGTTGCGCGAATATAGGTCGGTAACTCCAAAAAACGGCAGTTTTGCCAGTGTACCCACGCTCTTTTTCGCCGTTTGCCACAAACCCTGTTGGCGCTTCGCATAAAATGCGAGTGTGTGTACCAGATTTGTGCTGACCAGTGTGCCTTCTAGGTCGTAAAACGCGGCGGCTTGTCCGTTTTTGTTCATGTCCGGTCGTGTGCTATGTTATTCACGCCCGAAAGCGCGCAAATTGTCTCGGATAAATGAGGATATTAGCACCTTATCTATCGCTTTGAATAGCAAAGGCAAAAGAACTTACAATTTAATTACAATTTGTAATTACTTTGTGCTTACCATTGGACGAAGCCAATATGCGGCGAGCCATTTTTCCGGGTTCATTTGACCCGCTCACCAACGGTCATCTCGATATCATCAAGCGAAGCTCCCCGCTTTTTGACGAGATGATCATCGCCGTGCTCAACAACGCCGACAAAAATCCGATGTTTACGGTCGAGGAACGCTGCGATATGCTCCGAGAGGTACTGCGGGGCGTGGAACGCGGCCCATGTGAGTTGATCGTGGACAGTTTTTCAGGCCTTACAGCCGATTTTGCACATAAACGGGCGGCGGCCGCTATTGTTAGGGGAATTCGGGCCGTAAGTGATTACGAGTACGAGCTTCGAATGGCCTTGATGAACCGTCGCCTCGAACCAGGTATCGAGACCGTGTTTCTAATGGCCGGCGAAGAGTACTCGTACGTATCATCCACTCTGATGAAGCAGGTATTTGAGCTTGGTGGACGGGTCGAGGGGCTGATACCGGAGCTGGTCGAGTCGAAGATGCGCACGAAGCTGGCGAAATGATCCGATCCCTTCTCTCACGTTGCGCGAAGAGGTAGAAATTATCCCTGCATCTCGCGAATCTTTGGGTTAGAATCGCTTTGTATTATGGCAAACCAGTTCCCCGTTTCTAACCGTGTCGCTGGGATGAAAGGCTCGTCAACGCTGATCGCTGCGCAAGTGGCGAACGATATGCGGACACAGGGCCTGGACGTAGTCGATCTCTCCGTGGGTGAGCCCGACTGTGCGACCCCCGAGTTCATCAAGCACTACGCATGGGAAGGGCTTCAGAAGGGGTTGACAAGGTATACAGCCACGGCCGGGCTTGCAGAATTTCGCTCGTCGATCATCGACTTTTACAAGCGACGTTTTGGCTCGAGCATCGCGATGTCCGAGGTCGCGGCCTCGTGCGGGGGTAAGCAAGGCCTCTTCAACGCCGCATGCACTTTGCTAAACCCGGGCGACGACGTCCTGATCCCAAAACCATACTGGGTGACCTTCCCGGCCATCGCCACCTTCTGCGGAGCGAACAGCGTGTTCATCGAAACGGAATCAACCGATCTTGTTCTGACCGCAGCTGAGGTCGAACGTGCGATCACGGGCAAAACAAAGCTGCTCATTCTCAATTCGCCTAATAACCCGTCGGGCCGGGTAATACCGGCCGGCGAAATGAGTCGCATTGTCGAGGTCTGCGCAACTCGCGGCATATATGTCCTGACCGACGAATGCTATTTGTTTTTCGCCTATCCGCCGGCAGAGCCTTTTTCATCTGCTGCACTGCCGGCCGACCTGAGAGAATTTGTCTGCGTCGCCGGCAGTTTCTCAAAAACATACGCGATGACTGGCTGGCGAATCGGGTTCACCATCGCCAACCCGGAATGGACACGTGCCATCATCAAGCTCCAGAGCCACTCCGCCACACATCCGACCTCGTTCGTGCAGTATGCATGTGCGAGGGCGTTGAATGATTATGACGCGACTCTCCACGCGGTCAGTGAAATGACGGACGAGTACGAGCGTCGTAAAAACTGGCTCATACCCGCTCTGAACGAGATCGAAGGATTTACATGTGCTATGCCTGAAGGTGCTTTCTACGCTTTTGTGGATGTCCGGGCACTGATCGATAACCGGTTTGCCTCATCCGGGGAGATCGCTGACCTGCTGTTAAGGGAAGCTCAGATCGTCGTTACAGATGGAGAAGGTTTCGGAGCGGATGGGTTTATTCGTATCTCTTACGCCACGAATATGGAAAATCTCCAAAAAGCAGTTTCGTCATTGAAGCAGATCTTCGGTGCGAAGGCAGCGGTGGTCGTATAGTTTATTTCCCGCCAGTCATCATCAAACCGATCTCCTCTACGGACGTTACCCTTGGATCTACTTCTCCGACAACTCTGCCTTCACTCATAACAAGCAGGCGATCAGCGAGAGCGGTGACCTCCTCCAGTTCCGCCGAGACGAGCAGGACCGCTGACCCCTGGTCTCGAAGCTCGATAAGTTTGCGATGTATGAATTCGATAGCGCCAATATCAACGCCCCGCGTCGGCTGTGACACCAGCAGCAGCTTCGGCCGCAGGTTAAATTCCCTGCCGATAATAAGCTTTTGCTGATTTCCGCCTGAGAGCGATTTTGCCGGCAAGCTCGGGTTCGGCGGCCGCACATCAAAGTTCTCGATGATGTCTCTCACGTGTTTCCCAATGGCCGATTTGTTCATAAAGCCAGCTGTAGCGGCCACAGGCGGCCGGTAGTGGACCCCGAGTATCGAGTTCTCGCCGAGGTCCGAGTGCAGAAGCAGCCCACGCTTATGCCGGTCCTCAGGAATATGAGCAACACCCAACTCCTTTAGCTGCCTTGCCGACGCATTTGTAATTTCTTTTCCGTCAAATTCGACACGTCCCGAGGTAGCCCTGCACAATCCTGAAAGTGCCTCGATCAGCTCGGTCTGACCGTTACCCTCGATCCCCGCGATGCCAACGATCTCGCCGCCTCTAACAGTGAACGACACTCCTTTTACAGCTGCTCCATGCTTACCGGTTACATTTAGATCTTTTACTTCCAGCACGCCTGCAGCAGGCTCAGCATCCGTTTTTTCCACGCGCAAAAGGACGTCGCGGCCTACGATCATCCGCGCAAGGTCCTTTGCGGTCGTTTCTGAGGTCTTAACATTACCAACGGATCTTCCGTCACGCATGACCGTGACCTCGTCAGAGATCGCAAGTACCTCTTCCAGCTTGTGAGTAATTATGATGATGGTCTTGCCCTGTTCCTTCATCCGGCGAAGAATGCCAAAAAACTCCTCCACTTCCTGCGGCGAGAGAACGGCCGTGGGCTCATCAAGGATGAGCAGTTCTGCGTTTCGATAAAGCGCTTTGAGCAGCTCGACACGTTGCTGCTGCCCGACTGAAAGGTCCTCGACAAACGCTTTTGGATTCACACCCAGTCGCAGTTCATTCGAGAGAGCGAGAATGTCCTTGTTGGCGTTGACGAGGTCAAGGTTTCCGGCTGAACCGGTTTCAGCTCCTAAGATTATGTTCTCCGCAACGGTCATCGTATCGACCAGCATGAAATGCTGGTGAACCATCCCGATACCGTGTGCGATCGCGTCGTGCGGGTTCCGTATAGCCGCCGGCTTATCGTTAATCAATATCTCGCCGCTGTCGGCGTTATAAAAGCCATACGCAATGCGCATGATCGTCGATTTCCCGGCCCCGTTTTCGCCAACGATCGCGTGGATCGTGCCTTTATGGACGGTCAGCGATACATTGTCATTAGCTACGACATTGCCGAAGGTTTTGGTGATGTTTCTTAACTCGAGCATAAGACTTATTTCGCCATCGCATCCGTAACTTTGGTTTCCCCGGCCACGATCTTGGCTTTTGCTTCTTCGGTGCGGGCGATCACATCGGGCGGAATAAGTAGTGTATTATGCTGGTCCATTGCGTAAGCCACTCCGTCTTTATCAAGTCCGAACGTGTGAAATCCGCCCCTGAATTTGCCGTCTAACACCTCTTTCACGACGTCATAGACCGCATTGTCCACGCGCTTCACCATTGACGTAAGCACAAATCCCGGCTTGACGCCGTTCTGGTTCGAGTCGACGCCGATCACGAATTTGTTGGCTTCTCCTCTATCGTTTTTGCCGTACTGCTCGACTGCGTCAAACGCTCCAAGGCCGGAGTTGCCGGCGGCCGTAAAGATCACGTCGGCACCCTTTTCGATCTGTGCAAGCGAGAGTTCTTTACCCTTGCCAGGATTGTTCCACGCGCCGTCGGTGACGCCCACGTAGTTGTCGATCACTCTTATATTCGGATTCACAGCTCGGGCGCCTTCCTCATAGCCCGTCTCGAACCTGTGGATCAGGGGAATGTCCATACCGCCGAGAAAGCCGATGATGCCGGTCTGTGATTTCGACGCCGCGATCATGCCTACAAGGTACGATCCCTCATGCTCGCGAAACAACAATGAGGCCACGTTCATCAGCGGCGTCTTACCGTCCTCCTCGAAAATGACCCCATCGACGATCGCAAATTTGTTGTTCGGGTAATTCAGAGCGACCTTTTGCATGATCGGGCCCTGTGCAAAACCGACGCCGATGATCAGGTCAAAGTTCTTTTCCGCAAACGCCCGCATCGCCGGCTCGATAGAGGTTGGGTTCCCGGGCTCGACATCGTAAAGGCAGATATCAAGGTCCTGCTGCGCACGCTTGACGCCCTCCCAGGCGGCGGCATTAAACGACCGGTCGTTTTTGCCGCCTATATCAAAAACGATGCCCACCCTGATCCTGCATCCCTCGCGCCGCGCCTCGGTCCGCTGGCTGCACCCGGTGATCAATCCACCGGCAACGGCGGTGACGACGAACATTAATATGCTTCTGTGTTTCATAAGAGTTTAGACCGCCGCTCTTATCAGTTTAGTTGTCCTTGGGGGTTCCTTCGTTATTCTATACGCGGCACGCATTTTTTCGCTAATTGCCTCGCCCTGCTTCTTATTCCGAACGAATAAGACGCCGAGTTCATCGCCCCTCTTGACCTTGTCTCCCAATTTAACAGCGCATGAGTAGCCCACCGCGTGGTCGACACCGTCCTCGGCATTTACACGGCCACCCCCGATGCCGCACACACCGGTGCCGACCGC
>JBHENG010000007.1:25754-47008 GCA_046262195.1 Pyrinomonadaceae bacterium
AACCGCCTGTATCCGAGACGACGGGAAAATGTTTCAGATCCTTGATCATCAGCCGTTCCGGCTTATCACAGATCATCGGATCGCCGCCCTGCAGCCCGATATTTTGTCGGAAACGTTCGAGTGCCTCGCCGGTGTCGAGTGCCCGCTGCACCTTGCGGCGCGCCATCGCCATCGAGTCGGCGAGCTTACACTGGATCAGCATGGTCGCCGCCAATTCGATGGATAGTTCGAGCGTCGGCATCATCGACTCCTCCGCCTCACCTCTGAGTATCTTAAGGCACTCAAATACCTCGAGAGCATTCCCGACAAACTTACCAAGCGGCTGGCTCATGTCTGTAATAAGCGCCCGCGTGTTGAGGCTGAAGGATTTTCCGGTCTCACAGAGGGCCTTGGCGAGCTTTACGGAGTCGGCATATTTCTGAATGAACGCTCCCGACCCGGTTTTGACATCGAGGATCAGTGAATCCAGCCCCTCGGCCAATTTCTTTGACATGATCGACGCGACGATCAAAGGCGTATAAGGGACCGTCGCCGTCGCGTCCCGCAGCGAGTAGAGTTTCTTGTCGGCCGGTGCGAGCTGTTTTGTCTGTCCGCCGAGAGCAAGTCCGCAAGTTTTCATCACCCGCTTAAATTTTGGGAACGACAGATTTACGTCGTACCCGGGAATTGACTCGAGTTTGTCGAGCGTGCCGCCCGTGTGACCGAGCCCGCGACCAGAGATCATGGGCACAGCGATGCCGCAAGCTGCCGCGAGCGGAGCGACAATAAGCGAGGTCTTGTCGCCTACGCCGCCCGTACTGTGTTTGTCGGCCTTTGGCGCGTCGATATCGGAAAAGTCCATGACAGTACCCGAATGCAGCATTGCTGACGTTATCGAATACTGCTCTCGCCGGTTAATCCCCCTGATGAAAAGGGCCATCACTAGCGCCGTTATCTGGTAGTCGGCCCACCGCCCGTCAACGATGCCGTCAACGAATGACGTGATCTGCTCGTCAGAGAGGGCCCTTCCGTCACGTTTCGTCGCGATGATTTCCTGTGGACGCATATTATGCTGTCAAAAACGGGGCTTACATAGAACCGACTAGTATCACAGCCTGTGCTCTTATCGCCATTCCCTGGCCCACCACGTCCACCTTTTCACCTGTCTTGACCTTTATGCTTACCTGTTCGATCGAAACCTCGAGGGCGCCGGCGAGATTCTCACGCATGATGTCAACATAGTCTCGCAGTCTTGGTTTCTCCAGGTCGATGACCGCGTCCAAGTTGGCCACCTTGTAGCCCCGTTCCTTGATCAGGCCTACGGCATATTTCAAAAACACGGTGCTTTCGGCATTTTGCCAGCGAGGTTCGTTGTTCCGAAAATGCGTGCCGATATCGCCCAGCGCGAGCGAGCCGAGGACCGCATCCGTGACGGCATGCATAAGGACATCAGCATCAGAATGCCCGTCCGCTCCCTTGTCGGACTCGATGCCGACGCCGCCGATCACCAGCGGCCGCCCCGTGATCAGTCTGTGAATATCCGTTCCAAAACCGATTCTGTACATCTCCATTTAGAGGTCTTTTAGAAAGGCTGCCGCCAGGATAAGGTCCTCCATCAGCGTGATCTTGATATTCCGTCGGCTGCCCTCGACAAATGCGATCTTTACGCCGAGCCTTTCGACAAGCATGCATTCGTCCGTTAAGGTTTCATTCAGATCGTTCGATTCGTACGCGCGTTTTAGCACGTCATACTTAAATGCCTGCGGGGTCAACGCACGTCGTAACCGCTGCCTGTCCACCGTCGCTGAAATGAACCGACGGTTGACCCTTTTTATGGTGTCCGTCACCTCCGCCACGAGGCATGCGGCACCCACCTTATCCGCCGCCTCGATGGTGCGAGTGATCTCGGCGACCGTGACCATGGGTCGTGCACCGTCGTGAACAGCGATAATGTTAGCGGCCCCGTTGTCGATAGTATGGAAACCCTTTTGGACCGAGTCTGCCCGCGTGTCTCCGCCAATTACTATTGGCTGAAGTTTCGTTACCTTCTGTCGCGCGTCGATCCGTTCAAAATCATCCCGTCCTTCTTCGGAGAGTACCAGCACGATATTGTCGATCGAGGGGCACGCCTCAAACCTCTCGAGCGTGTGCACAATGAGCGGTTTTCCAAGGACGTTCACGAACTGTTTGGGCTGCGACGCAGAAAATCTTTGTCCGCTGCCCGCGGCGACGATAATGGCCGTGTTCATAAAGATTACGCGTGATTATCGCACAATTCACGGTATTCTGCCGCCGGGGTCTGGATGCGGTTCCAGCCTAAGAGAGCTAAAATAACGAGTTGTAGGGTAGGTGTGATCAGTCGATCTCTTCGATGATCGTGGTCTGGCGAAGGTCGCGGGTTGCTTTTCTAAACCCAAGTGAGCGGGAATCGTGGACGTTGAATGAGTTTTCCGAGGTGGCGTGGCTCCCGGCGCCGTTGATCTCTTCCTTGTCCTCCCACAGCCTTCCGAATATCATCTTGCCGGCGGTGGTCTGCAGGACACTGGTGACCGCGATGTCAGCTGTCTTCCCTATAAGGCGGCGTGCATTGTCAACGACGACCATCGTCCCATCATCAAGATAGGCAACGCCCTGATTGTATTCTTTACCTTCTTTAAGGATAAAGACACGCATGGCCTCCCCGGGAAGCACGACAGGTTTCAGTGCGTTTGCAAGCTCGTTAATATTAAGCACGGCGACCCCGCGAAGCTGGGATACCTTGTTCAGATTGAAATCGTTTGTAACGATCACAGCATCAAGCTGCATTCCAAGCTCGATCAGCTTTAGGTCGACTTCTTTCACCGCGGGAAAGTCGGTCTCGACGATCTGTATGTCGAGCTTGCTGTTATTTCGCAGACGCTGCAGCATATCCAGACCACGTCGGCCGCGCTGACGCTTGGACGAGTCTGCCGAATCCGCTACCTGCTGCAATTCGGCCAGGATAAAGTTCGGTATTATGAGCGTGCCGCCTAGGAATCCGGTTTCTGCGACGTCAGCTATACGACCGTCGATGATCACCGACGTATCAAGGATCTTGTAATCGCGCTTGATGTTCTTGTCGCTGAAGATGCCTCCGAGCGCTGATAGGTCGAGATAATCGCCCTTCGCGGCACCTACCATCAACCCGACATAGCCCATAAAAAAAGCCAGGGCGATCGTCAGAAAAGTCTGCATCTCCGCCGAGACGGCCGCTTCTTTTTGTATCGAGATCAAAACCCCGATCAGGAACGCACCGACTATGCCCAGAATGGAGCCAACGGCGGCACCGATAAGTGTCTTGAGCGAGGCCTTTCGGACCCGCATTTCAAACGCAATGATCAGCAGGCTAACAACAGCCCCGAGGCCGGCGGACAATAGCCGCCTGGTTGAGTCGTCCCCAATGTTTGAGAGGCCGAAACGCTGAGTTCGCTCAAACGGGTTGAGTAGATACCCAAGCAGTATCAGCATTCCGACAAATGTTATTCTCAATATGAGGACGTCGAGCTTCATCTCAGGAAAATCTTAGCACGAATAATTAATACCGGTAAACCAAATCGCGGGTTTGAGCATCGCGGCGCCTGAAACGGAAAAAATAGCCGCGCATTCGAATCAAAGGACGCATTCTTGCCACAGTTTCGGACAATTATGTCTAGTATTTAGGCCCCTGCAGACGCGCTTTTTCACTATGACGGGCTGTAATGTATTCTGTCCTCTCAATACATGGCCAAACAGCCCGCTACAATATTTGTTTGCCAGAACTGCGGTTCTCAGTCGCGCAAGTGGCTGGGCCAGTGCCCGGATTGCAGTGAGTGGAACACGCTGGTGGAGGAACGGTTTCGTGCCGCTGCACAACCTGTAGGAAATAGCACACGTCAGTACCGGCTCGCCGCACCCGTTCCATATGGAAATATCGTGTCTCAGGATGACGATAGAACCGCCTCGGGCATAGACGAGCTCGACCGCGTCCTCGGCGGCGGCATAGTGGCAGGTTCCCTCGTTTTGATCGGCGGATCGCCGGGTATCGGCAAATCAACCATCGTCATGCAAATGGCGGACAAGCTTGGACGAAACGGCGGTCGGGTACTTTACATCTCCGGCGAAGAATCCGATCGCCAGATCAAGATGCGGGGCGAACGCTTGGGCGTTGAGGCCCAAAACCTCTTCCTGCTTGCCGAAACAAATCTTCAGGCCATTCTAGGCGCGACCGATAAAGTGCGGCCCGATTTCATTATCGTTGATTCGATACAGACGGTATTCAGCGATCAGATAGAGTCTGCGCCCGGCAGCGTTTCACAGGTGCGGGAGGTGGCGGCCCAATTCATGATGCTCGCCAAGCAGACCGCCACGCCGGTCTTTCTGACGGGGCATGTAACAAAAGAAGGCTCGATCGCGGGTCCCAAAACACTTGAGCATATAGTTGACACCGTCCTATATTTTGAGGGCGACCGCCATCACAACCACCGCATCATCCGAGCCACAAAGAACCGGTTCGGTGCGGCGAATGAGATAGGCGTTTTTGAAATGACCAATGCGGGTCTGTTACCCGTTGGCAACCCGTCCGAGCTGTTTTTGCAAGAGCGACCGGAGAATGCCACCGGCTCGGTTGTTACGGTCTGTATGGAGGGCACGCGCCCTATGCTTGTCGAGGTTCAGGCACTCGTAAGCAGCACGAAATTCGGCTCGGGCCGTCGAATGACCCAGGGGTTTGACCACAACCGAGCTTCCCTTTTGATCGCGGTGCTGGAAAAACGCCTCGGCTTTCAACTCGCCGGCGACGACGTTTTTGTAAACGTGGCGGGCGGAATGGAAGTAAACGAACCTGCTGCAGATCTGGGCGTTATATCGGCGATCGCCTCCAGCTTTCGCAACATACAGGTGCCGCCTGAAACGGCTGTTTTCGGCGAGGTAGGTCTTACCGGCGAGGTCCGAGGTGTACTCCAGGCGCAGTCGCGAGCCCGCGAGGCTCAAACGCTAGGTTTCAAAAAACTTATCCTGCCGGAATCTAATAAAAAGGGGCTTGAAAAGCTGCTGGGCGTACGCGTCGCCGGCGTTCGCAACCTTGAGCAGGCGATGGATGAGCTGTTTTAGGGTAGTTGGAAAACTTAATCGCCGGCCATTATCCGCTCAAGTATACTGTCGCGTTTTTGCCTAATGTCGGTGATCCGCGGGCTTGGGTCGTCGCCGATAAAGGTGGGCGGCAGAGTGAATGGGTCGATCTGCAACGGCACGCCGACCTTCTCGAGCTTGTCCGCGATGATGCGCGAGATCAGCTCCTGTTCAAATTCACAGATGTCCAAAAACCTAACGCCAATGCCGGTATTTTCAAAGCGATAGAGCGCCCGACACTTCAGCGGAAGATAATTCTTGTTTGGCAGCTCGATCTCCATTCGGAATTCGTCGCCAACGTAGATGTTTTCTTCCCAGCCAGTGAAACACCCGCCGATGCTGATCTGCTCGAGCCGTGTCTCCTGGCTTTCACCAAATTTCGTCCGTATGATCGCCGGAATATCGAGCGAAAATCGAATATGTTGTCTTTGGTTTAGCGACATTTTAGCGGTGTGGGCAGCTTATAAACCACTTACATAGTACCGATTGTCGTTACAGCCGCGCAATACTTATATTTTGGGCAAGTCAGGTGCCGTAAACAAAAAAACCGCCTCAGAAGGCGGCTCGTTCACGTATTTATCCCGGTTAGTTGTTAGCAGCCTCGGTCCGCGAACAATGCTTGTTAAAGGCATCGATCAACGCCTGAGCGATCATCGCGGGCGGCCGGCCCTCGAGATCGCGACGCTCGAAAAGCTGCACTAATTCACCATTCTTCAGGAAGCCGATCGAAGGCGACGAAGGGCTATACCCCGTAAAATATTCACGAGCAGTGTCTGTCGCGTCAATGTCTGCCCCCGCGAAAACGGTTATCGCCCTGTTGGGCTTTGCTTCGGAGTTCTGCAGGGCCATCGCTATGCCAGGCCTGACGCCGCCGGCCGCGCATCCGCAAACGGAGTTCACGACGACCATAACTGTTCCGTCGGTGTTCTTGACCGCCTCTTCGACAGCCTCAGACGTTTTTGTTTCTTCGATACCAAGCTGCGCAAGTTCCTGTCGCATCCCGTGGATCATGATCTCTGGATATGGCATAAATTATTCCTCTAAATTCTGTTCAAAAAACGGAAGGTTGACAAACCTGACCTTTTTTTCAAGTATCAGTTACGTGCCTGGTTAAGTCAAGCTCTCGCATTCCGTACAGGCATGCCGAGGTTGCCCCTCAACAACATATTGCCTACTATTATGTAGCCTTTCGCCCAACCGCATCACACCTCCAATGGCCATTGAGATCGAAAAAAAATATCGCATCGATAAAAAACTAGTAGTCGAGCTAACCGCCCGCCTGTCCCAGTTGGGGGCTGAATTCTCATACGAGACGTTCGAGGAAAACTACCTTCACCGCGGCGGTCTGCTCGACGGACGCGAAGCGGTGCTTCGCCTGCGAAAAACGGACCAACGCACTGTTCTCACATACAAAGAAAAGGTCGGCACTCAGGACGATTTTAAACACCAGATCGAATTTGAGACCGAGGTCTCCAACGTCAACGCGACAGAGCACATTATCGAAAAGCTCGGCTACAGACTCTCCGTCATCTACGAAAAACACCGCAAAGCGTGGCGGCTCGGTAGAGTCGAAGTTGTGCTCGATGAGCTTCCGTTCGGCTATTTTATGGAGATCGAGGGTGAAATGGACGACATCCGAGATGCCGAAACGCTGCTCGGCGCTTCGGATCTGGAGATCGAAGCCCGTGGTTACCCACGTCTGACTCTCAAACACGGAGTTCCAGTCGACGGTGTGATCGAATCCCGGTTCGCGTCAAACACCAAAAGCTAAAATCAAAAAGCTAAAGCCTAAAACCCAAACTCGGCTTTACGCCGGCATTTCCATCCCGACAAAATACATCTGCGAGTCAAAACCGCCTTTACTGCGACTGCCGATCTTTTGGTAGCTGCCGTCGGGCTGCAGCATACGGGCGTTTACCTCGTCTCGCAAGCAGGCATTGAGAACCACGTCCTTTAAATAGGCTTTGATCTCGGGGTCGAGAATCGGCGTCACGACCTCCACACGCCGGTCAAAACTGCGGTTCATCAGGTCGGCACTACCGATGTAAACCTCCTCATTTTCGCTGCCGCCATTAGCAAAATATGCGATGCGGCTATGTTCGAGAAACCGTCCGATGATCGACCGGACCCTGATGTTCTCAGAAAAGCCCTTCAGCCCCGGCCTCAGCGAACAGATCCCACGGATTATCAGGTCGATCTCAACACCCGCCTGCGACGCGGCATAAAGCTCATTTATGACCTGCTCGTCCGTTATGCTGTTGGCCTTTATGAGGATGCGGGCCTCTTTGCCGGCCAGCCGGTTTTTACGTTCGCGGCGTATGAGAGCTATCAGCCGCTCACGCAGGTTCAGCGGTGCGACAATCAGCCGTTTGAACTTGTCCTGCTGCGAGTATCCCGTCAAAAAATTGAATAAGCTCGTGGCATCCTCGCCGATCTCCTCATTCGCAGTCAGCAGGCCGTGGTCCGTGTAGCCACGTGCGGTCACCGGGTTGTAATTGCCGGTTGCCAGATGAACATACCTGACAAGTTTTCCCCGCTCGCGGCGGACGACGAGCAGCACCTTGCAATGGGTTTTGAGGGTGCTGATTCCATAAACGACATGAACGCCCTCGTTCTCGAGCCGTCGCGCCCACTCGATGTTGTTCTCCTCGTCAAAGCGGGCCTTTAGTTCGACAAGGGCTGTGACCTGTTTGCCCTGTCTGCTCGCCCGCATCAGCGAATCGACTATAGGTGAGTCTTTTCCCGTTCTGTAAAGGCAGATCTTGATCGCCAACACCGAAGGGTCGTCAGCCGCCTCGGCGATGAAGTCCGAGACCGTACTAAATGACGTGTACGGGTGATGGAGCAAAATGTCTTGCTTGCGCACTGCGTCAAACAAGTTCTCGCGCTTGTGCATTCTCGCCGGGACCACCGCCGAAATGGGCCGCTCTTTTAGCCGCGGCAGGTCGAGCGCATACAGCTGCATCAGGTCGGGAATATCGACAAAGCCTTCGACCCGCTGGACTTCCTGATCAGTCAGTCCGGTCCCGGTCATCAGCAGCTTGACCATTTTCTCGGGCATGGCAGCCGACACCTCGAGTCTCACAGCAAATCGGTCCCGCCGCCTCTGCAGCTCCCGTTCCAGGGTACGCAAGAGGTCGCCGGCCTCGTCCTCCCGCAGCTCGATATCGGCGTCCCGCGTGACCCGGAAAAGGAATGCCTGGCTTACCTTCATTCGGGGGAAAAGCTCATTAACGTTTGCGGCCACGACCTCCTCAAGCAGGGCGTATCGTCCATTCTTTTCGCTGATCGGTATGAGTCTCGGAACTGTCGAGGGCAGCTTGATCCGCGTAAACCGCTTTTGCCTAAACAGATGCTTCAGATTCGGCTGCGTGTGTGCGCGGTTCGGCTCGATATATAGCCCAAGGTTTAGGCTCAGATTTGAAACGTACGGGAAAGGGTGGCTCGAGTCGACCGACTGCGGCGTCAGTATTGGAAAAAGATTGTTTCTGAAATACTTATCGAGCTGCTTTTTCTCTTTTGCATTCAGTTTGGCATAAGGCTCGACCGATATGCCCGCTTCCTTGAGCGCCGGGAAGAGATCGTTCTGCAGGTACGAGACCTGCCGCTTTAGCATTGGTCTCAGACGCTTGTAGATCTCATCCAGCTGTTCCGACGCGGTCATTCCATCCGGCGAAAGCTCACCGATACCCTCGGCGATCTGCTCCTTCAGCCCGGAGACCCGGATCATGAAAAACTCGTCTAGATTTGTCGAAAAGATAGAAAGGAATTTTAGCCGCTCGAGTACTGGCAGGTTTTCGTCTGTGGCCTCGTCGAGGACGTGACAGTTAAATTCGAGCCAACTCAGCTCTCGGTTAAAGAGGAGCTTATCCTCGTTCACACCGGCCGCGGCGTGAACCGTCGCTGGTTGTTCTACTGATCTCAAACCTTTTGAGTCTCGATCGACCATAGAGCGCCAATCAGATTATAGTTGACCGTCAACTGTGAGCAAACATTTTTCTCAGCGTGCTTTTGAATGCTTGATCTCTATCTGCCGGGGCTCGTCACCGTCGCCCTTCAGATGCACGGTGATCGTGCGGTTCTGAAACCCGCTATCTGTCAACCGATTGGCCCATTCGATAATGACGATGGCATTTTCGTCCTCGAGTATTTCAGACAGTCCGACCTCTCGGGCAGGGTCTCGCGGCCCGTCCAGCCGCCATAGGTCGATGTGGTAAACGTACCGCTCCGATGTTTTATATAGGTTGACGAGGGTAAAGCTAGGGCTCGTGACCTCGTCAATGTCATATTCAAGTGCGTTAAGAATACCTTTGATCAACAAGGTTTTTCCCGCACCCAGGCCCCCATACAGCAGAACAATATCGCCCGCGCTCAGTGACTCGCCGATTCGGTTCCCGACCAAAAACGTCTCCTCTGGCGTATCTGCAGTGATCATCATCTTTAATTTAGTACAGATCCGCGCCTTCCCTCATTTCAGCACGGCGATACGTACTGATCTCGATCGACTGCCCATCTGTAACAATCGAAATCGTCCCACCTGCTCCGGTGGTCAAGACCGACACCCCGGCATTCGTCCACCGCTGGACCACCTCGGCATGCGGATGACCGAAAGGCGAACGGCGGCCAACCGAGATCACAGCAACCTTGCCGCTGACGGCGTTGATAAATTCGGCAGTCGAGGAAGTTCGGCTGCCATGGTGTGGCACCTTAACTACGTCTGAATGAAGGGTTGGAAACTCTCTCAACATGTCTTCCTCTACGGCACGCTCAATATCACCGGTCATCAAGAGGCTTCGATTACCGAAACTGATCCTCAACACGATCGAATTATTATTGGACGAGCGGTTCGGACCCGTCATCGTATCGGGGTTCAGAACTTCCACGATCACGTCGCCGAATTGCATAAGCATTCCACGCTGGACACTTTCCACGGGAATGGCCCGGCTATCAAGAACCTGCTTCAGCTCTTCAAAATTGAGGTCGCCCCATGCCATATCGCCCAGGATCGCGGTACCTATGTCGAAATTGCGCGCCACATCAACCAGGCCCTGCATATGATCCGCATCCGCGTGTGTGGCGACTATGTGGTCTAGACGCGAGAGGCCACGGTCCCATAAGAATTCTGATACTACCGCTTCTCCGATGGTGCGAACATCGGGCTCGAAAGGCTCGTCTTCCTCGCTATCGTCCTGTCTTTTGTATTGCACTCTGCCCCCGCCGTCGATCAGCATGGTTCGGCCGTCCGGGAAGGTGACGAGTGCGGAGTCGCCCTGTCCTACGTCAAGAAAATCAATGTGCAGCCGGCCGTCAGGACCCGGCGCACTGAAGGGATGAAAACAGATCAGCAGCAACAATCCCATCAATGTTCCGAGCGAGCCAAGGATGACAGAGCGCGTCACAATCGGCCTGCGACTTGGCACCAGCTTCATCGGGTCCCAGTGGTTGATCATGAGAACCAGATAAATGATCGGTATCGCATATAGAAAGTAAATGATCATACCCGCCTCGGAATAAGAAGGCAGCCGAAAGCTTGCCCATCCGAGACCCACAAACAGTCGGGGCACTGAAAGCATCAGTGAGTTGAAAGTCTCAGCGAAAACAAAAAAAGGAGCAGCGAGCAAACTACTGAATTTTGCGATGAAAATACCTAGAACAGCTGAAAAACTCTCAAGCCCGATGAAGATGCTTACCCAGAGGTTCAGAGCGATCGATGAAAATGAAACGCGATGGAAATACACCACCAAAAGAGGCAGCATAAAAAGTTGGACGATCGCCGAGACCACCAAGCCCTCAAACAGAAATCGTGCTCCTTTTTGTCCTAATCCATGAAAATACTTCGGCAGGTACGGCGACTTGATCAGATGGGCCGTCCAGATCTGTCGTCGTGATTCTATATCCCAGACCTCCGGGTTCCAATACAGGGTCTCGCAAAAACGGCGCACGCACTGCGGCACGCGCGGTGGAAATGGCGTCTGCGCTGAAAGCCTCCAGCGCCCGATGTTTCGCAGGTTCTCCATCAGCGGGTACGCAAACCCGGCAATGGCAGCCACGCTAACAAACGTCAGTTGAAAAGATGGGTTGAACAGGTCGGAGGGCCGCCACGCGAGCAAGAGTAGTCCACAAACGCCCAGCGTATTCAACAGAGTTCCCCTCCGATATAATGCGTACGAAAACAGAATGACGGTGAACATTATGGCTGCTCTCACGACGGGCACGTCTGCTCCAACCGCAAGAGTGTACCCCCACAAGGGCATCGCCGCACCAAGAAAATGAACAGACCTGTTGCGGGTGATCTGGCGTAATATCAACAAAAATAGTCCGCCGATAATCGTTATGTGCAGACCCGATATCACCAGGATGTGAAATGTTCCGCCTTCTCTAAAAAGGTCGGCTGTCGGCTTGTCGAGAAAATGCTTATTACCTAGGAGTGACGCGGTCATTACTGCAGCGGTCTTTTGATCGAGGTGGGTTCGGAAGTCCGAGATCAGACGCCCCCGTTGGTTGTAGATCCACGCTAACGGCAAGAACACGCTTTCCTCAGCAACGCGCTCTATGAGGAGCGAGCTCTTGACGGATCCTGTAACGTCGACGCCCAGACGATCGAGAATTACCTTTTTGGATAGTACGCCGGGATTGAGATACTCATCGTCTCGCGAGAGGCGAGTTGCGGCCCGAATTCTTGAACCATATTGCAGCGGGTAATTGTCGCTTATGATCTCCTTGGGAATGTATAGGCGAGCTACACCCGAGACTTTTCGGGTAACACCGTGATGCGTCGCCGCCTCGGACTCTATCGTTAGAAAAGAACCCTCAACAGACGCCTCTGGGGCTCCCGCCAAGATACCCTCGAGGTAAACCGGGTCATCGGCACCGAGCTCTCCTTTATCGTAAAGTGTCCGGAGCCTGTCCGGGCGGACGCTAAGCTGCTCCGCCACGCTGGCAGCGGCTCCCGCAGCTGCAAAAGCTATCAACACCACGGCAGTCGCAAGCCCTTTCTGAGAGCAGAGTAACGCCAGCAATGCGAACGCTGAGGAGAGCCATAAGACCGTGACCAGATCGACATTTTGATAAAAAGTAAAGGCTATCCCGGCGGCAAACGACGTGGCCAGCCATAGGACAGGGTAGTGGCTGAAGTTGAGTTCGACTCGTCCGTGGCGATCGGGAGTCACTCGGTTCTAAGAAACTCCCGGATATCGAGAAATCGTTTTTCGCTGATGCCCTTTATCAATAAAAGATGTTCCGGCCGCTGAAAGGGCCCGTTTTCGGTGCGAAAGGTAACGATGGCCTCAGCCGATGTGCGGCCGATATATGGTAGCCGTTCAAGCTCTTCAACTGACGCAATATTGATATTGATCGCGTCCGGGCGGGTCGCGACCGAAGCACTTGCATTCCGCGCGTGCTCAACACGAGACGTGCATCCGCAAAGCACAAGGACCGCGCAGAAAGCGAGCCATCTACTCAACATCGCGAGATATCTCCGGCGTCCATAAAATTCTATTTCGCGTCCATCCAGTTGTTGCCCACACCTACCTCAACGACGAGCGGGACATCGAGTTCCGCAGCAGCCTCCATTTCGCGTTTGATGAGTGCGGTGACCTGATCGATCTCGGATGCTGGGGCCTCGAAGAGCAGCTCGTCATGGACCTGCATTATCATCTTCGTTGTAAGCCTTTCTTTCTTGATAGCATTTGCGACGCGGATCATCGCGATCTTGACAATATCACTCGCGGTGCCCTGTATGGGCATGTTGATCGCTTCACGTTCGGCACGCGATCGGACGGCAAAATTACGGTCACGTATCGACGGAAAGTAACGCCGTCGTCCAAACAACGAAGTTACATAACCCTTTTCGCGCGCTTCTTGTGGAATGCGGTCCATGTACTGGCGAATGCCCTTGTAGGTCGTGAAGTAATCGTCAATGACCTTGCGAGCCTCCGATTTTGAAATGCCCACACGCTGTGAAAGGCCAAAGGCTTCGACGGCGTAGGCGATGCCAAAGTTGACGATCTTTGCCAGGCGACGCTTTTCTTTCAGGTCCTTTTCATCCGTAGCCCCAAACACTAGACGTGCCGTTTTCGAGTGAATGTCCTCGTTATTCCTGTACGCCTCAAGCATAACCGGGTCCTGGGTAACGTGTGCCAGGATGCGAAGCTCCAGCTGCGAGTAATCGGCCGAGATGAGCTTGTTGCCCTTTTCCGGCACAAAGGCCTCTCTGATCTTACGGCCTAGCTCCGTACGGTTTGGGATGTTCTGAAGATTGGGGTCCGTCGAGCTTAGACGGCCCGTGGCGGCTACCGTCTGGTTGAGACATCCGTGGATGCGGCCGTCTGCCATTATCATCTTTGGCAACGCGTCTGCGTAAGTGGCATTGAGCTTGTCCAGCTCTCGATAGTCGATGATGAACTGTGCGATCTCGTAGGTCGCCGCGAGCTCGACGAGCACGTCATGGCTTGTCGATATCTGGCCCGTCGAGGTCTTTCGGCCCGTCTCGATGTTGAGCTCGGAAAAGACCTCTCCCACCTGTTTGGGCGAGCCGATGTTGAATTCATGCCCCGCGATCGAAAAGATCTTTTCCCGCAGGGAAGCCAACTCCTTTGATATGGCCTCGGAAAATGTCCTGAGTTTATCGCCGTCGACCTTCATGCCCGCGAGCTCGATCTCGGCAAGCACGGGTATCAGCGGCAGCTCTATCTCAGAGTAAACGCGTTCCAGATCGGACTCCACTATCTTGTTCCTGAGCACCGGGGCCAAACGGGCGATAAAATCCGCGTTTTCGGCGGCTCGGAATGCGGCTTCGTCCTGGAATCCGTCCGGAATTGTCCGAAGGGCGTCCGTGTCGAGGTATACCTGTGCGAGGTGTGGCACAAGGTAATTTGTGCGTGTCGGGTCGAGCAGGTAGGCTGCGATCATCGTGTCGTCCTTAACCGCCTCAGCCCGGATGCCGGCTGTCAGCAGAGAGCCAAGGTTCCGCTTTTCATCATGAGCCGACTTTTCAAGGAAGCCATTCGTTAGGATGTCCTTTATCGAGCCAAGCGCCACCTGGATGCCCTCGGTAAAGTTCTCAAGATCGACATAGAACGCTTCCCCGTCACCCACGCCGATGCCCATACCGAGCGGGGGCAGCTTTTCGAAACAGCTACCTTTCTCATTCGAATGAGGGTCGTGCACCTGAAAGCTCCAGCGATCGAGTTCGAAGAGCCGCCTCACCAGCTTTTCGAGTGAGTCACGGTCACTGATGACCGAGTATCTTCTCTCGACCACTTCGCCCGTCGCGGTCGTAGGACGCACATCAAATAGCCCTTGCTTGTCGGCAAATTCCTCGGTCAGCAACTTGAATTCAAGCTCTCGAAAAAGCTCATATGCGAGCTGCCGGTTGGGTTCGCAGTGCTCCAGGTCCTTCAAATCCAGCTTGACGGGCACTGAGCAATGGATAGTGGCCAGCTCAAGCGATTGTTTGATTATCTCCTGGTTGTTCTGCAGGCTCTCGCGGTACGTCTTATGCGTGACCTTGTCGGCATTTTCCATCGCGGCGAGTGCCGAACCGAATTCCTGGACGAGTTTTAACGCACCCTTTTCACCTATGCCCGGGGCCCCCGGGATGTTGTCGACTGAGTCACCCATCAGGCCCAAGAGGTCGACGATCTTGGACGGCGGGACGCCAAATTTCTTTTCAACCCACGCTTCGTCGCACCACTCGACAGCGGGGACCGGCACCTTACGCTTCAGGTTCAGCGAATTATTCCGCATTGCGATGACGTGCGGATGGCGGACAAGCTGGCAGAGGTCCTTATCATTTGAGACGATCACCGCTTGCATGCCCTTGTCAGCGATCTGTGTAGCAAGGGTTCCTATTACATCATCTGCCTCGAAACCATCCGTTCGTAGGATTGGAATACAAAACGCATCACATACTCTTTCGATATATGGCAGCTGCGAAAAAAGATCCTCGGGCATGTCTTCCCTGTTAGCTTTGTAGGCGGCAAAGGAATCATGCCGAAAGGTGGGAGCGAACGTGTCAAAAACGGCAGCGATATACTCCGGCTTTTCATCGTTGATGAGCTTGCGGAGCATGCTCGTAAAGATAAAGACAGCCTGCGTGACCTGACCTTTGCTGTTTCGCATTGGATCCTGCTTCATGCCCATCGGGGCAAAGAACGCACGAAAGATATGCGACATGGCGTCGATCAGAAATACTCTTTTCATCTGGGATCTTCCTTATCGCTTGAATGATAGATAAAGAGTTATTGAGACACAAGCGGTACGGTAAAAGGGCTGTGTCCAAGGCATTCGTTTGACACCAAAAAGGCCGTAAGCTATTCTTATCGTTCATCTTTTGACAGGCATTTGTTCGAGCGAATGCATTTCACCAGTTCTACCGACCGGTTCGTCTAGGGGTTAGGACACCGCCCTTTCACGGCGGCAACACGGGTTCAAATCCCGTACCGGTTACCATCTTAAAGTGTCCGATCTGCATCAAAGTACTCAAGTCGAATTCGCTCATCGGGAGCGAATTTTTTTGTTTGAGGAGAGTAAATGTCGAAACCGGTCATATTAACGCCGATCCTTTTTTTGCTGGCCGCGTGTAGCCTGTTCGCCCAGTTGCCGCAGCCCGCCTCGGACGTGGTTCTAGTGCTGCCGTTTGAAAATACGTCAGGTAGGTCGGAATTCAATTGGGTCGGCGAAAGTTTCGCGGACTCACTTTCGGACCTCTTACGAGTTCCGACGCTCAATGTCGTTTCAAATGAGGGGCGTAAGATCATACAGGAGCGATTGCGGATCCCGTTGACCACACTACCTAGCCTTGCGACATCGCTCAAACTTGCACGTGAGAGTAATGCTACTTTGCTGATTGCGGGCCGCTATAACATAGCTCCGGCCGCGGCAGATACAGCCGCAACCATTACCGTCAGTGCAAAGATGATACGTGTTAACGAGGGGCGGTTCATGAGCGAGACGATCGACGGAAAACAGATCACGCGAGATATCACGATAAACGACGCTCTCAGCAATCTCCAGACCGTACAGGGCGTGGTCGCGTATCAAATACTTTACCAACGCGATAAATCGCTTGCGTTCTCGCAGAATCAGTTGATCGAGGCCGCAAACAAGGTGCCGGCGCGTGCGTTTGAGGCCTATATAAAAGGTTTGCTCACGCCCTCGCCGGAGTCGCGTGAGAACTATTTTAAGAACGCCGCGAGGTTGTTCAGCGAAGCCTCACCGGACGCGATCTATGCCGACGCCTCCCTCGAGCTCGGCCATTTGTATCTGGGCCAGCGAAAGTTTTCTGACGCGATCAATTCGTTCGAACGCGTCATTAGTAATAGCCAAAAATGTCGCGAAAAAGCTAAAGCCGATAACAAGCCGGCACAGTGCGGCGACGAGGCGTACGCCGAGGCGTCGTTCTATATCGGGATGATCTTTTGGCAGCAGGGTAACTATGAGTCGGCGCTCGCGACTCTCAGGCCGTTGACCGAGGACCTCAAGCTGACCACCGTTTTCAACGCCCTTGGAGCTATCGCTGTCCAGGCATCGCGTGCTGAGAAAAAGAACGAGGGTAAAGCGGCAGCATTGATGAACGAGGGCCTGGGGCTTCTCAAAAAGGCTTCTGAGTCGGCACCTGAGGACGCGAATGTACGGTTTAACTACGCGATGTCGCTCTTTCTATCCGGCAATATGGGTGAGGCGGCTGCACAGCTGAGGTCCGCTATTGCTGCAAACCCACGCGATGGCGAGGCGTATTTCGTTTTAGCCAAAACGCTGGAGTCCTTAAAAGACCCGACAGCGGCCGACATGGACAATCAGGCGCGCCGGTTTTTGGCCGATAATAATAAGTACGCGAACCTCGAAAAAGAATGGGCTAAATCCCGGACGATTGCGGACATCTCACTACGCGTAGAGCAGCCAACCCGCAGGGATTTCGTGGCCGTTGTGTTCAGCAGGAAACCGGCAGCCAGCGCGACCCCACAAACGAGCGAGACCGACAGCCTACTCGCACAAGCAAGGACGCACATCAAGAACGGCAACGACGACGAAGCCATGGCTGCATTGCGGCGAGTGCTCTCGAGCGAGCCAATGAGTGCCGAGAGCTACCTCCTTCTTGGTAAGATCCATCTCCGGCGGGGCGATATCGACCAGGCGATCAGTTCGTTTAAGACATCGGTCTTTTGGGATAACAGGCTGGTCGATGCTCACGTCGCACTTGGCAAGATCTATGTAGAAAAGGGCGATTGCATGCAGGCAAAAAACTATGCGGCGTCGGCCGCAGAGATCAGCCGCGAGAACCAGGACGTCCAGGCACTTCAGCGTTTGTCGGAGCGATGTTCCAAATAGTGTGCCCGACCTATTTAGAGATGATGCTTTGATTAGCCTAGATATAAACCGCCGAATCTTCCACAAATCTTTACACGAGAAAAGCCCAATGAAATGGGCTTTTTTCGATACGCCCCTATTCGAATTTTAAATCTTTTCCCGAGGGGAGTTTCTTTGGCACGGGATGTGCATAAGAGACAGTGGCTAGCTTGATGAAGTTAATCAGGACCCCGCCGCCATCACTACTCCGAGCGCGGTTTGCCACTGTGCTTGTACACCTTCCGAGCGTTCCTACAGTTGTCCCTCCTATTAAAGCCCGACCGAAAAGGTCGGGCTTTCTTCATTTAATCCCGCACTTCTACCGCATATTAATTAAAAATGATGATTCATTCATATTGATCGGATTTTACGATCCATCAGTTGGGGGAATCGTGCAGAGTGACCTGAAGTCTGCGCCTGTTGCGACATTTGACAGAAAATGTCACCGCTCGGATGACGGAAAGTGTCCCTTTTTGTCATTTTGACCGATTCAAAATGATCTATTAATTCATTTGGACCGCATTTGTTAAACTACGGCAATGAAAGTTCCGCGATTGCGATACTTCTTGCCATCGTGGAAAAACGTTCTGCTTGCCACTGCCTCGGCGGGGCTGCTCATCCTTTCCTTCCCGGATTTCGAATTATGGTATCTCGCCTGGTTCGCACTCATGCCGTTGATGTGGGCAGTGGCGCGCGAAAGTCCGTCAACCGCAAAGGCCTTTGTCCTGGGATGGATATTTGGAATCACCTTCTTTTTCGGTGCCTGCTGGTGGCTCACTTACGCTCCGATCACCTATGCAGGCTTTCCGCCTGTTCTTGCGTACCTACTGTTGTTTTGCGTTACCGCCGTCGTCGGTCTATGGCCCGCGATCTTTGCGGGTAGCTTGTCGGTCCTTATCAGACGATACGGCGCGGCGGCTATCCTTGCAGCTCCCTTCGTTTGGACAGCGACCGAATTTGGTCGATTTTGGACCGCGGGCAACAGCTGGAATGCGATCGGGTATTCACAGGCATTTCAAGGTGAGGTGCTGGGCCTTGCCGGTTTCGGAGGAGTCTACCTCGTCAGCTTCGCGGTGGTAACGTTTAGTGCGTTTCTACTTTGGAGCAATCTGCTGCTGATCTTTGCCCCCGACAAACGAAGGGTCGCAATTGTGATTGCCGCATTTTGGATACTTTTTTCGATCGTCACGACGTATCGCCTTCCCAGCCAGCACCCCACTCCGACGACAGATGCTCGCCCAGGTCCGAAGGTCGTGGCGGTCCAGCCAAACGTTCCGATGGCCGACCTGAATTTTCAAAAATGGCAAGACCTGCGAAAGCGGCAGACGGAAATGGCCGAGGTCGAGATTCGAAAGATCACGCAGTATTCCGACGGACCCATAACCGTGATCCTGCCTGAATCGCCGATGAACTTCATGTACGACGAGGATCAGGAGTTCCAGAGCTTTATCAATGGTTTCGCCCGTCGTAATAACGTATCGGTTCTGTTCAATTCCGCAGAACCGGACGCTGCAAATAAGAAGTACTTTAATTCTGCCGTGCTTGTCGGCCCTGAAGGAATCGAACTCGGTCAGTATGATAAAATTTACCTTCTGCCGTTTGGTGAGGCCGTTCCGGGGCCGTTGCAGTCCGTCGTTCCTGCTTTCGTAGGAAGTTTTTCATTCGGCAAAGAATATGACCTGCTGCCCTTGGGTGATCACCGGGCCGGCGTGATGATCTGTTTCGAATCGCATTTTGCCGATCTCTCACGCCGTTACGTAACGGATGGGGCCGACGTGCTCATTGAGATGACAAACGACGGATATCTTGGCCCGACCCCGGTTCTCAGACAGCACCTCGCCAACGCAGTGTTTAGGGCTGTAGAGACGAGCCGGCCGGTACTTCGGGTCACCAACGTGGGTATCACGGCATACATCGATGAGCGTGGCAACGTACGAGAGCCGGCAGCTCCGTACACCGAAGATACTCGCGTGTGGACGGTTGTAGCTTCCGATCAGTCGCGCACCTTCTATGTAAGGTACGGCGACTGGTTCGCCTGGGTTTGTACGGTGACCACGATACTTCTGTTGGTATTCGGATTGCGACGTCAACGGCTAAACGTGCCAGCGGAAGCGATCAGATAATAATGGAACTTACAGAACTTCAAACAAAACTCGACGAGATCAAAGAAAAAGTTACCCAACTTGGGAGGTTTCTTTGACGCACCCGCAAAACAGGCAGAGCTAGGACAGTCCGAAAAACTTATCTCAGAGCCAGGCTTTTGGGACGATCCCGAAAAGGCCCAGAAGGTCGTTCAGCGGCGGAGCTTTATAGAAAAAGCCCTCCGGCGGCATCAGGACTTTGAAACAGCCGTCGCGGATGCTGAGGTGCTGTTAGAATTTGCCGCCGAGGACGCCGCCTCAGCAGCCGAGCTGCCAGACGTGATCGCCAAGCTGGAACGCGATGTTGACGAGGCCGAGACAGAAAGCGTTCTCTCGGGCGAGACCGACGCGAACAACGCCATCTGCTCGATTCAGGCCGGTGCCGGTGGGACGGACGCACAGGATTTTGCGCAGATGCTGCTCAGAATGTATCTTCGCTGGGCTGAAAAGAAGGAGTTCAAAGCCGAGATTCTGGATGAGCAGTCGGGCAGCGAAGCGGGCATTAAGTCGGCAACGTTTCGCGTCGAGGGGGACTACGCTTATGGACTACTTGCGGCAGAGGCCGGTGTCCACAGACTTGTCCGTATCTCGCCATTTAATTCTGGCGGCAGCCGCGAAACCTCCTTCGCGTCGATGTTCGTATCGCCCGAGATCGACGAGAATATCGAGGTCGACGTTCAGGACAAGGACCTTCGGATCGACACTTACCGTTCCACTGGTGCGGGCGGGCAGCACGTCAATACAACGGATTCAGCGGTAAGAATTACGCATTTACCAACCGGAATTGTGGTAACTTGTCAGAATCAGCGATCGCAGATCCAAAATCGTGCGGTTGCCATGCAGGTTTTGAGGTCCAAGCTCTATGAACTGGAGCTTGAAAAGCGTCGCGAAGGTGCTGCCGAGCTCGAGGCCGCGAAACAGGACATCTCGTTTGGTTCGCAGATACGCAACTATGTCCTTCACCCATATCGGCTGGTAAAAGACACGAGAACAAAGTTTGAGACCTCTGATGTTGAGGGTGTTTTAGACGGCGATATAGATGATTTCATAAGAGAGTTTCTGCGTTATAAGAAAGACGCCGCACCGCGAAATAGATGAAGGTTTGCCCCACCTGCAGTGAGATTTATAAAGACGATGACATCAATTTCTGTCTCGCCGACGGAACCACGCTGCTAAAGAAAAAGAACAAGGCGGCAAAGCATTCCCATTGGAATGATGTTGTCGCCGTTATCCTTGTCGCGGTCGCCGTGCTCGTATTTCTTTGCCTGATAACCAGCAGTGCGGATGACCGGTCAGTGATCTCGACCGGTGGAACATTTCCCTCGACGCGGAATTGGGTTGGCGTTGTCGGTGCAAACATTGCCGCCGTCCTGGTGAGTGCGTTCGGCTGGACCGCGTACCTGATGCCGGTGCTTATCAGTCTGGTGGCCTTTCGTGTGTACCAGTCAGACACGCTGTTGCCGACGGCTTCACGTGTGGCGGGCTTCATCTTCTTCGCGGTCTCGTTATCGGCATTGTCGGCCCTGTTTTTTGGAGATCAGGCTGGCGCGATCGTGGGGACGGCAGCGGCTCAAGGAACGGCTTATTTTCTCGGGACCATCGGTTCCGCCATCCTGTTAACTGCTATATTTATCAGCTCACTTTTTCTGGTTACCAATTTTA
>JBHENG010000007.1:47018-47620 GCA_046262195.1 Pyrinomonadaceae bacterium
TGTCGTACTTCATGGGCCATTTTGATGTGGCCTGGGAGAATTTACGGATAAGGATAGACGAGCGAAGAGCAAAGCGCCGCGAGGCACGCTCCGACGAGATCTCGGCCGCCCAGATGAGAGCGGAAAGGCGGCGAGACAAACGTGAGCATTCTGTCGAATCGCTGCCGCCCACCATCTCCGTCGGTGACATCGAGCAGATGGCGGCCGCTGCCGCCGTTGGGCGAGCGGCTCCGTCGCTTCCATTTGCTGACGAGCCATATCAGTCGGTACCGACCATCGGTGCGGCCGAAAGCCCATACGAGACCGTAAAGGTCAGCGAATCCCTGCCGGACATCAAAGAGATCGTTGCAAAGTCAAAGAGAAAGGCGATAACCCTCACTCCCCCCATAGAAGAAATCGACGAGGACGGGGACGAGGACGAGGACGAGTTGATACCCCTCAAGCGGCCGGCGCAGAGTTTTGAAGGCTACAAACTGCCCACTTCTCACATGCTCACGCCGCCGGCCGCCCGCATCGAGCAGGACGAGAAAGAGCTGCTTGCGATCGCCAAGGAGCTCGCCATAAAAACGGCCGAGTTCAGTGTAGGCGGGCGTGTCGTCAAC
>JBHENG010000008.1:0-42135 GCA_046262195.1 Pyrinomonadaceae bacterium
GGATCGCACTAGCAGAAGAAGGCAAGGTCTTTCTGATCCGCGGCCCATGGAACCGCGACTTCATCGACGAAGCCTGCTGCTTCCCCTCAGGCACCCACGACGACCAGATCGACGCCGTCTCCATCGCCGTCCGCATGTGCAAACAAGAGAGAGGGAGAGTTTATGTGTTCTAAGAGCTACGTTCAGCCTTCTAGTTTTTGACAAATATTGGCTCGGTATGGAAGTGGACATTAGAAAAACAATAAAAAAGCAACAATTATGTATGGCTGCTAACTCCCCGGCGGTTGAAGGACCGTCGAGGTTTGTCATGCCCTTTAAAAACAAAAACGCAAGGGGAGTGATCGAATATGACAGTTTATAGACCTAACGAAGAGAACCGCACCTCAGATATCTCCTCGTCCACATCAACGGGTATTTTTTATTTGCTGGCTGGCGCCGGAATTGGCGCCGCTCTGGCACTGCTGTTTGCACCAAAATCAGGTACCGAGCTTCGCACCGACATAGCCGATCTCACGCGAAAAGGTTACGACGAGGGGCTAAATCTGGCATCCCGGGCAAAGGACCAGTCGGCCGGTCTGCTGCAATCGGTAAAGGAGGGCTCCGGCAAGGTTTACGACCTTGCGGCAAATCGACTCGGCCGGGGTCAAGCGCGGGCTGGAGATGAGGGCGGCACAGGCAACGGCAGGGACGAAACCCTCAATCTTTTGTCGGACGACGATACCGATGACACCGGCGGTTCGCGCGAAAAAGCTTTTGGCGGGGCATGAGTGCCGTCGGTGTTAAACGCAAGAATAACGGCGAACGGTGGCCGGTGCTCTAACATCTGATATTTAACCCCCCTGATGCCAATATTTATAGGTGCGTCTTATATAAAGACGGCGATTTGTATTTGTAACGGGGCGGATAAGCATAGTTAAACAAGTTTGTGGTCCAAGGAGGACAATATTATGAGCAGAAGGATACGAAATTTAAGCTATCTCGCTTTATTCACCTTGATACTTTCCCTGGGTACAACGGCCTTTGGCCAGATCCGTGCCTATCAAGTAAGCGATCGTCAGGTCCAGACGCTTTTGGATCGGATCGAGACCAGGACAGACACGTTTCGACAGCAAATAGGACGAAATCTCGACCGAAGCAGCGTCGATGGCACCCGTCGTGAAGACGACATAAATGCCATGGTAGGTGCATTCGAAGATGCGACCGACCGGCTGCGCGACAATTTTGCGTCAAGACGGTCCACGGGGAGCGACGTGCAGGAGGTGCTGAACCGCGCTGTAGCCATCAACCAGTTGATGATGAACAGCAGCCTGTCCGCTGCCGCTGAGACCAATTGGAACCTTATACGCACCGACCTTAATACTTTGGCCCAGTATTACAGAGTTACTGCTGCGGACTGGAACACCCGAGGCGGAAACCGAGACGGCTGGAATAACACCGGCGGCTGGAACAACACGGGCGGCGTCCGTCCACAGGTTGGATGGACCGTCAGCGATACGATGATGCGTAACCTCATAAGCAGGCTGCGCACGCGTCAGGCCACATTTCGCCGGTCTTTTGACCGTTGGTCACTCAGACGGCGGAACGTATCAAATGACATTTCGGACGATATGCTTCAGTTCGAGACGGCCCTCGACCAAATGTCGCGAAATATGAACAGGAACGCCGGCACGTCGTCGGTAGAAGCTATTCTGCGGCCCGCCGTCGAGATCAACCGGTTCATTTATACCGAACGGCCGAGCTCGCAGGTTACGGCTCAGTGGAATCTCGTAAGGAGTGACCTCGACACGCTCGCGGGTTATTCGCGAATGAGCTGGAACTGGGACAACCCGGTGTTTACAGATAACAACACCGGAACCGGTTTCGGGACCGGCACATACGGCGGCAGTTTCGACTCGCGGCTAACCGGGACCTATCGGCTCAATACATCTTTGAGCGATAACGCGACGACCATCGTCGACCGAGCGATCTACACGGCAAACATCGAGGCCGGCCAGCGTGACCGCGTACGACGCAACCTCGAACGCAGGCTGGCGTCACCTGAAACGATCGTACTCGAAAAACGAGGCCGGCAGGTAGTACTGGCTAACAGCGACGGATATCAGGTCACGCTTGACGCAAACGGAGCGGTCCAGACGGAGACCTCGCCGAGTGGGCGCACCGTCCGGACCAGCATCACATCGACGGACCGCGATCTGACGATCAATTACGAGGGTGACAGGATAAACGATTATTACGTGAGCTTTACGCCAACCGGTAACGGTCAGCTAAGGGTTTCGCGACGCGTTTATCTCGAAAACCGGAACGAGACCGTCACTGTGACCAGCGTTTACGATAAGATCAGCCCCACGGCGCAGTGGCCGCCGGTCAACACCTACCCGTACGGCACCGGTAACACGGGAGCAACCATGGATTCGTTTATCGTACCCAACAATACGGGTTTGATAGCCTCTTTGGACACGCCGCTTTCCGCGCGGTCCTCGCGGAACGGCGACCGCTTCACGATGACTGTTCAATCGCCGTCCCAGTATGCGGGAGCGGTTATTGAAGGCACCGTAGTCGGCGAGCGTTCCGGAGTCATAACCGGGCGCTCCAATATGAATCTGACATTCGATACGATTCGACTGCGGGACGGACGGACATTTAGGTTTGCCGGTGTCGTGGACCAGGTACGCGATCCTAGCGGTAATACGGTCAGCGTTAATAACGAGGGCACGATCCGCGACAGCAGTCAGACGAACCGCACGGTCACACGTGCCGGTGTCGGCGCCGTTCTTGGTGCCATAATCGGTGCGATCGCCGGCGGTGGACAAGGTGCCGCGATCGGAGCGACTGTGGGCGCCGGAGCGGGAGCCGGAACCGTAATACTTCAGGGTCGTGACAATCTCGAGCTCGGAACCGGGACACAGTTCACGATAACCGCAACCGCACCGGGGAACGTCTCAATGCGTTGATCATGTCGAGGAATCTGTAATCTTAATAGCCCGGCTGTCGAAAGGCAGCCGGCATATTTGTACCTAAAGGCCTTCTCGAACCACTCGCAACTTGGCTATAAACGCGGGGGAGATCTGCCCATCTTAAATGTAAGAGGTTGCAAGGTTGATGAAAAGCTCGAACGGTCCGAGGAAGTCGATCGGTTGCGTATAGGATCTTATTGGATTGATCAGGTTTAGAAGTTGTAGAGAAAGCTAGGGCCCCGTAAATGCCGAGGAAAGCGAACTATTTGACGAAGGGTGTTTAACGGCCGCTGCTGTTTGTATTCGAGGCACCTGCAGGCGTCTGGATATCTCCATCGCTTGCCGCACCCAGGAAAAACAGGGCAAACACGATGGCGGTTATTAACACAAAACCTGCTACTGAAAGCCATGCCCAGTTGACACCGCGGTAAGCCTTGGCGGTATCTTCCCTGACCGTCCTATCTTCGCCGTCAACATTTATGACGTTCTTAGACATGTGAACCTCCAAACCAAAAAAGATTGGCGGGGTTGCCGAAGTGAACATATTAGTGGATGTTCTTAGGTGTGCCGGTCCCCGCCAGATGGGTCAGGTATAAGGTATCCTGCCCTCTATCGAATTTTCAGTATGAATGCTTACATAAGTGTTTAATTAATATATAAGATAGATGGGGGGGATACCCCCCGGCCCCTCCCATCTATCATATTGGCCTAATAGCTGCCCTGAAAACGGTTAGCTATTGGCCCAAGCTCGAGGTAACACGAGCATGCTGTTTCTTCGATCCGCTCACGATTGCAGATCGAGATACCCCCACGGGAATATGTTATAAGCTTGCTCTTACGCAGCTCCTGAGCGATGCATGTAATGCTCGGACGATAGACGCCTAAGGTCCTCGCGATCTGCTCATGCGTAAGATTCAACGTGCTGCGTCCGCACCGGTCCTGGACCATGAGCAGCCAGGTGCAAAGGCGTTCCTTTACCGAGTGGTACATGTTGCAGATAGCTTTCTGCGAGATCTGACGTATATAGACGTCTACGGACCGACTGAGAGCGGTCCTTAACGCTTCATTGGTGGTTAAGAGCTTTTCAAAAGCCACGGCATCGATCCTGATCGCGGTACCTGCCTGAGATACCTGCGTGCAATTGGGAGCAGCATGCGAGCCCGAGAAGACAGAGGACAGCCCGATCGCGCCTTCTTTGCCGATCACCGCGATCTCGACCATACGCCCGTCCTCAAGTATCTTGAATTCGGAAACAACTGCGCTGATCGGAAAATACACGAAGTCCAGGCGGTCGCCTTCCTGGTATACGAACTGTTCCTTGGTCAACACGACCTGCTTTAACGACGGTCCAAGAACCCTGGACAGATCGCCGGGCAAGGCTTCAAGTATAAGGTTTCCGGCAGCACGAGTATCTACGGTGCGGGATTCGTCAAGGTCCTTTTCGCCGGTACGAGCAGCATCGGCTGACTTCGGACGCTTGTAAGAAAATAGGCGTTGCGATTTTGCGTATTCCACCTCTGTTTCACTATTAGTCTGGATAGTAGTTCCAAAAGACATTTTGTTACCCCCTTTACTTTTAGGATTCAGATGGCCGCCTGGCAACCACTAATCTCCATCATCACCACGCCAGGTGGCGGGTAAGAAGCTGTTTGATACGACGAGACGTCCGCGTTCTTGGTAATCAGGCGAAGTTCAGGTTTTGTTGCTTCCACCATTTCCCATTCCCGTTCAGCAGTCATCTCCGTTCTATGCGACGTCTTATGTTCCTGCGATCACTAATGCTGATCGTTTTATAAAAAAAATTATTGCTTCGGCCTGGAAAGATCCGGTTATAAGCAGGGAGCTTTTCAGCTCCCTGCTTGTCCCCCTTGTTCTATCGAATAAGTGACCCCCTGTCACTGACCCTCGCTCCATCACTAGCGAAAATACTTTTTAACTTATTCGATTTTTACCCCTTGTTCTTGCGATCAGGTAACCCCCTTTTAATGACCTTCGCTCCATCACTAGCGAAAAATACTTAACTACCTGATCGACATCCCCTTGTTCATCGAATAGAGACCCCTTGAATTGCCTTTCGCCTATCACTTATTGCCTATTCGATGTATGAAGTATGCCGCAGGCAGGGGGGAGGATAAATCGGGAAGATGGGAAACTTTATTAGGGAAAATCCCTATTTGAATAGGGTATGAGCACCGGCGGAGAGAGATTCTCCTTAGTTGTCTTGCAGCCAGTTTTGAAGGATCGCGAACCTGACTATGTCTATTCGGCTGTTGATACCGAGCTTGCGCATCCCATTGGCCTTATGCGCTTCAATTGTCTTGACGCTGAGATCCAGCCGTGCACCGATCTCCTTGTTGCTGTATCCGAAGGAGATAAGTCTCAGCACATCAGCTTCCCGGTCTGTCAGTTCGCCCTTGTCTTCGCCGCGAAGCGAGCCGGCTCGGTTTACATACCCGCCCATCACCTTGCGGGTCAGGGTCGGGTCCAGGTATGCATTGCCGGCACCTACAGACCGAATTGCATTGACCAGCTCGGTCGGAGCACTTTGCTTCAAAACGTAACCGTTTGCACCTGCCCCGATCAACTGCTGCAGGTACCCGTCGTCCGTATGGCGTGTCAGCATCAGGATCTTAACGTTCTGCGAAACGGACCTAAGCTTTTTGGTGGCCTTCAATCCGTTCATTTTTGGCATCGAAATGTCCATCAGAATGAGGTCCGGCTGCAGCCGCGCAGCCTCACTGATGGCAAATTCGCCGTCACCCGCCTCGCCTACGACCTCCATATCGGGCTGCGCATTTACAAGCAGCTTTATCCCTTCACGTACTGTTTGGTGGTCTTCAGCAAGTAGTATTCGTAATTTATCGCCCATTATGATTACCCAGATTATAGAACGTTAGGAACCCGTACAAAAATGGTGGCACCCGAGCCGGGGGCAGATTCGATCTCAACATTACCGCCAATGAGGGATGCACGTTCACGCATTCCGACAAGTCCTAACCCCTTCCCGGATTCGATCGGCACGATCTCGTGATCGGCGTCGAACCCCTTTCCGTTGTCCTCAATTATGAGGATTATCGCGTTTTCCCTCTTTTCCAACAACACCGTCACGTGATTTGCCTCGGCGTGTTTTGCAATATTATTCAGGGCCTCTTGCGTAATACGGTAAAGATGGGTCTCGGTGTCTCGGTTTATCCGATCCCGCAATAGGCCGCTGGAATGAAAATCAGCGAGAATCTCATGATGCTTTGACCATTCGTGAACAAAGGCGCCGATCGAGTCGGCAAGTCCCAAGTCATCGAGAGCACTAGGCCTAAGCTCCCAAGCCAGGAAGCTGACTTCCGAATCCAGTCGTTCGGAGATCTCCTGAAGGCGTTGGACCCTGGATCCGATGTCGTGATGACCTTCGCACGCAACCTTTAATGACGCGATCTTCAGGCGTAATGCGGTCAGGCGCTGTCCCAGCTGATCGTGCAGGTCACGCGCCAAACGCCGCCGTTCAAACTCCTGACTCGAAACCAGTCTGCGCAGCAGATCTATCCGCTGCCGTTCAGCGATTTCCCGCTCCTCCATTTCCTGGACGAGCGCTATGTTCGACTCAGCGAGCTCTTTTGTACGTGCCTGAACCCGGATCTCCAACTCGTCATGCGCTCGCTGCAGCTCCTCGGCGTGGCGTTTTCTTTCGGTAAGATCGCTAGCTATTTTTGCGTATCCCGCCAAAGCCGATCCCACATAGAGCGGCATTGTTACTCCGCTCGCAAAAAAGCGGGTCCCGTCTTTTCGTACGTGCCATCGCTCGTCGGAGGCCTTGCCCTTCTGCCGCGCGGTTTTCATTTCCTTAAAAGGAATGCTTCGCTTTACATCTTCGGGGGTGAAAAGGATATCAAAAGACTGCCCCGTGATCTCATCCGCAGAATACCCGAATATCATCTCGGCCCCGTTATTCCAACTTTCGACTCGACCCTCAATATCCATGCCGAATATGGCATAGTCAGCGAGGCTCTCAACCATAAGCTTAATACGATCTTCACTCGATTTTAATAGTTCCTGTGACAGTTTTAGATCCGTAAGATCGCTGATAAGTGCAAAAAAGCCATTTACCTGGCCATCAAGGCCTATATCGGGCACATACGAAAGCCGAACGTATCGCTCACCGGCTTTGGCGAACGAAAGCATCGTTTCAGAAGTGACCTCTTTACCGCTAAGGGCCTCGTCAATCTTCGGCTCGATGGCGGCGTATGTAGCGGTCCCCGTGACTTCCTCAACCTTCTTTCCAACGAAATCCTGTTTCTGCCCGCCGAACCAATCCGTATATCGCTGGTTTACGAAACGAAAACGTTTCTCTCGGTCAACATAGGAGATCAGAGCCGGCACGGTATCGGTGATGAGTCTGAGCTGATGTTCGCTTATACGCCGCACCTCTTCGGCGGCCTTTCGTTCTGTGATGTCGAGGTTTACGCCATACATGCGTATGGCACGTCCGTCGTCATCCCGCGAGATCTTGGCAAGGGCTTCGAGCCATCGAACGGAGCCATCCTTTGTTAAAATCCGGAATTCATCGTGGTATTCGAGAGCATCCGAAGCTACGACGTCGCGAATGTGCGTTAGTACTCTGTCACGATCGTTAAAATGTATGTGGTCTTTCCAATAGGTCTCGTCGGGATTTAGGTCAGTTGGTTGTTCACCGTAAAAATCCCACATCGTCTCCGACCAGTACGTCTTATCGGTGAGAATATTCCAGTCCCATATTCCAACGTTGCCGGCTTCCTGCGCCAGCTTCCGCCGCTCTTCAGACTCCCGTAGTGCGTCTTCATTCCTCTTCCGCTCGGTCACGTCTCGCACGATAGCCATAACCAGACGCTCGCCGCCGAAGTCGCCGCCGTTGGCATTGACTTCGACGGGAAAGCTCGTGCCATCTTTTCGTATGTGTGTTGTTTCGAACGATATGCCCCTCGCATTGGCCGCCTTCAATTGATCGCTCAAAACCAAGTCAGTGGACGGGTGCCGGATGTCCCGTAAATTGAGCTTCAGGAATTCATCACGGGTGTATCCATATGTTTTGACGGCGGCCTCGTTCACTTCAACAAAAGTGCCATCTGGGGTCGAGAACCAGATAATGTCGCTTGAGCGCTCCGACATAAGACGATAGCGCTCAAGGATACCCTCCGCTCTTTTTCGCTCAGTAATGTCCTCAAATACCACCACCACGCCGGTGATGGTACTGTCGCGAAGCAGTGGAGTCGCGCTGCAGTTCACATCAAAAGAGCTGCCATCTTTTCTGACAAATACGTCCTTGTGTCCTTTGATCGGTACTCCATTCTGCACCACTTTCAGTACAGGAAACTTTTCGCGGCTCGGAATGGCCTTTTTTTTGTCCTGCAAATGCGTGACATCATGCATTTTACGCCCGCGCAATTCCTTGGCGGTCCAACCCAATAGATCTTCCGCGGCTTGGTTCATGGATACTAACCGGCCGCTCGTATCAACCGTATACAGCCCCTCCCCCATGCTGGCCATAACGGCGTCATCAAATTCCTTTGACTGACGAAGAGCATCCTCGATCTGCTTGCGCTCAGTAATGTCCCGCGCGACTCCGATAAATAGACGTTTGTCGTCGTTCTTATATTCACCAAAGGAAATTTCGACAGGAAATAGCCGCCCACTTTTGTGTTGAGCTGGCACCTCAATGCTCTGCCAGTTCAGTTTCCTCTTGCCCGTCTGAAGGTAACGTGCCAAACCCTCGCGGTGTTTCGATCGTAGCGATTCGGGCATCAACAAGGTCAGCGACTGCCCCGTCATCTCTTCGTTTGAATATCCAAAAACACGCGTGGCCGATGAGTTCACGAACTGAATAATACTGTGTTCATCGATTCGTATAATGGCATCGGAGGCGGCTTCCGCAAGTATCCGGTAGGTCTCTTCGGACTCGCGCAGCCGCCGCTGGGTTTCCTCTTCCCCTTGGCGAAGCGCGTCTTCAATAGGCATCACTTCGCCAAGCGAACTATTATTCTGCCCTTCTTGTATGTGGGCTTTTCGCCCTAACTTCTTCAAGTTTTTTTTTAAGGATTCCTAGTTAAAAGACTTTCTTCATTATGGATACTCCAAATTTTATACTCTCAGGCGAGATAAATAAACCAAAATACTTCGCTGTACGGCCTCAAACGCGCATTCGAACTTCTGTAACTGCGGGGCGGAGTGGTGACTGGCCATGTGTATTCCCGGATACAGACCGGAAAGTAACCTCTAACTAAAGTTCATTCGGAGATCAATATAAGCTAAGGTCCTTTCCTGAGGGCACTAAGACGAAGAACTGGGAGAAACCATGAACGCAATTGAATTATTAAAGGACGATCACGACAAGGTCGAAGGGCTGTTCGAACAGGTGAAAGCCAACGAGGACGGTGACAATACCGCGGTGTTTGAACAGATCAAGATGGAGCTGGATGTGCACGCACACATAGAAGAGACCATCTTCTATCCGAGACTTATTGAAGAAGGTGACGAGGAGCTCAAGAAGATCACCCTGGAGGGCATCGAGGAGCATCGCCAGGTCAAGATGTTCCTGAGGGAGCTTTCTAATCTTGCTGATGAAAGTGAAAAGTTTGCACCTAAACTTAAAGTGCTAATCGAGGACGTCGAGCACCACGTCCAGGAGGAAGAGGGGCAAATGTTCTTACTTGTGAAGGAACAATTTGATGAAGCAGTGTTGGAAGAGCTTGGAGCCGAAATGGAGGCTGAAAAGGCGACATTCCAAAAGGCAAATTCAGCTTCGGGTTGAAGGTTTGTTTACATTTTGTCCTGAAACCGCGGCCTGCGGAAATTTGGGTCCGCGGTTTTTTGTTACGGTGACAGGGCGGATCTATGAAATCATTTTTCAAGAATAATGGCCTTTCGATCGTGTTGATTGGCTTCTTTTGCTTCTCATTAGCCGGGCAATATGTCACGGGATGGTATGAACACAATGAGGACCAACGGACTCATCGACGACAGCCCGTTAGCTTCGTCCAATATGCTGGGGAAGGCCATTTTATTGAGGCACTGTTTGAGAACTGGGAGAGTGAATTCCTGCAAATGGCAGCGTTTGTCATCTTTACCGTGTTTCTTTACCAGAAAGGGTCGGCCGAATCCAAACCACTGAACAAAGCCCTCCGAGTAGATCGGATAAATAAAAGCTCGCACCTGGACCCCAAAATGCCATGGCCTGTTCGACGTGGCGGCATCGCGCTTGAGATCTATAAATATTCACTAAGTCTCGCTTTGCTTTTCCTGTTTCTCGTCTCGTTTGTCCTGCATGGGACCGGGGGCGCCGTCGAGTACAACCAGGAGCAGCTAGAACATGGTCTTCCGGCCGTGACCACGATGCAATACATGACAGGAACGCGATTTTGGTTTGAATCATTTCAGAACTGGCAGAGTGAATTCCTATCCATCGCCGCCATGGTAATACTCTCAATATTCTTACGACAGAAAGGCTCTCCCGAATCAAAGCCCGTCGACACGCCTCATGGCGAGACCGAAGAATAACGATCAATGCAGGATAAGACAATTACACGTGACAAATTAAAGGGGAATACAGACCAGGATAAGCATGCTCTTTTGCTGGTCGATCTTGTTACTGACTTTGAATTTGCCGACGGTGACCGGCTGTATGAAAATACGCTGGCAGTGGTTGACAGTCTTGCTGGTCTGAAAACAAAAGCGAAAGATGCGCGAGTCCCGGTTGTTTACGTCAACGACAATTGCGGTAATTGGCAGGAAGACTTCGAGCATCAGGTGAAGCGTATTCATGATACGTCAAAAAAGGGACGTCAGATCATAGAAAAGCTGAAACCGGACAGAGATGATTATTACGTTCTGAAACCTCAGAGGTCCGGGTTCTACGAGACACCGCTCAGCTTCCTTCTAGCTTCGCTGACTGTGACCAAAGTCATAGTTGCAGGCATCACCACGGATATTTGTGTTCTGTTTACCGCACATGACGCCTATATGCGGGGCTTTGACGTCGTGGTCCCGACGGACGGCTGCGCCGCGGTCACGGTGCAATATCATCGTGAGGCCCTATCATTTCTCCACCGTGTAGCCGAAGCGAAGCTAAGGTCCTCCGATGAGATCACGTCGAGCTTCGTTTAACATTTATAAGGAAACAACTGATTGTATGGAGCAATACGGACATCTCCCGGCGCGTGCTACTATTCTGTAATTAGGTTGGAAACATCAAGTATCCAGCATCTGAAACATCAATAGAAATCCGTAAGGGGGAACAATTATGAATACTCAAGGAACGAGCCAACAGCAGGAGTCGGGAATGCTTACAGGTCTTTTTTCTGACAAGGAAAGCTCCGAAAATGCTTACCAGTCACTGCGTAACCGCGGCTACTCAGAAGATGAGATCAACGTCATCATGTCGGATCAGACCCGCGATAAATATTATGGCAGCGGAAATGACGACGATTCCGAACTGGGCAGCAAAGCGCTCGAAGGCACGGGAGTTGGCGGCATGATCGGCGGCACACTCGGCGCGATCATCGGCGGTATCGCTGCTATTGGAACTAATCTGTTCATCCCGGGTTTGGGCCTCGTGATCGCAGGGCCAATCGCGGCAGCCCTCGCCGGAGCCGGCGCCGGTGGTGTGACGGGCGGTTTGGCAGGCGCGTTAATAGGTTCGGGTATTCCGGAAGACAGGGCTCGCCTATATGAGAACGGCATCAAAGAAGGTGGCACCGTTCTTGGTGTAAAACCGAGAACCTCGGATGACGCGGACTTTTTTGAGAATGAATGGAAGACGAACTATCGCGGACAGCACGTCTATAGATAGGAAATCGACGCCGACTAGCACCAAGCCCCGCCTCTCCGCGGGGCTTTTTTGATTTTGGATCCAGTTATTCCGATTTTTCCCAATAGTCACTATTTCGTTTTTGTACGAAGGCGAACATTAGATCTCACGACGTTTTGGTTGAATGAAATTGTTAGTTGAGATCATATTGGGAGATCGTATGCCACAGAAACAAACACCGAACAAAGGAACGCAGTCCCGCAATGAGGGCGTCGGGAGCGTAGGAAGTAACTTAGATAGTGATACAGGATGCAAAGCCGGCGTCGGAAAAAACACCCCCACAACTCGCAAAGCCGCGACGGGTGGCATGCCCCGGTCAGGTGGCACCAAAAAACGATGAACTACGTTTCGATCGGACTACCGATCTATTGAATTTCTAATTATGCGACGCCGCTTCGTAATTCATGAACACCACGCGCGTCGACTTCATTTCGATCTCCGACTTGAGATTGATGGGGTTTTGAAGTCTTGGGCGATTCCGAAAGGGCCCTCGCTTTCGCCGAAGGATAAGCGTTTGGCTGTCGCTGTTCCGGATCATTCGCTATCCTACATAGGCTTTGAAGGGGAGATCAGCGAGGGCAGTTATGGTGCCGGACCGGTACGCATCTGGGACGGCGGCCATTATGAAACTAAATACGATCCAGCCCGACAGGTTGACGAGGGCAAGCTTGTATTTTTGATCTTCGGACTCAAGCTGCGCGGCGAGTTCGCTCTGGTGAAGATTAAAGGCCAGGATAATAATTGGCTATTGATAAAGGCAGCCGATGCTTTTGCTCAAGAGGAATGGATTCTGGAAACGGTCTTAGCCCCTAAAAAGCGCCCGGCAAAACGCAAGGCGGTGAGTCGAAGCTCCGTTTCTTAAGGCCAAACCAGCACAGTCAAGCGACCTAAGAGTGTCTTTATAAAACTTCAAGCTGCTCGGGTTTCACCACCTAGAACGGTGAGCACTTCACCAGTTATGTAACTTGAATCGATATTTGAAGCGAAGAACACAAATGCCGGTGCGACCTCTTCTGGCTGAGCAGGCCGCTTCATTGGTGTATCTTCACCATGTTTAGCAACTTCTTCAGCCTCTTTGTCCGCTACGTTGAGTGGGGTCCAGACGGGACCTGGTGAAACACAATTCACCCTGATCCCCTTTTCTACTAGATTTTGGGCGAGTGATTTCGTGAAAGCGTGTATCGCTCCCTTTGTAGCCGAATAATCCAACAGTTCTTTTGAGCCCTCCAGCCCTGTAATGGAACCGCAGTTAACGATTACGCCACCCTCGCGAAGGTACTTCAGAGCGGCCCGTGCCATATAGAAGTAGCCGTAAATGTTGGTTCGAAAAGTCGTATCCAGTTGTTCGTCCGAAATCTCCTCGAGTGAAGGTTGGTGATGCTGAAATGCCGCATTATTTACCAGTATGTCCAGCTTACCGAACTCAGATGCAGTTCTTTCCACTGCTTTGGCGCAAAAGTCCGGATCTTTAACGTCGCCGGGGATCAAAAGGCATTTATGACCTTCCGCCCGAACAAATGCCGCCGTCTCCTCGGCGTCAGATGCTTCCTGCGGCAGGTAGACAATGGCCACGTCCGCGCCTTCGCGGGCATACAGCACTGCTACCGATCGACCAATTCCAGAATCTCCGCCGGTGATAAGTGCCGTTTTTCCCTTCAATTTCTCGGCTCCCTTGTAGTCGGGCGCCAGGAACTGAGGGCGTGGCTCCATTTTGCTCTCAATGCCGGGTCGCTGCTGTTCCTGCTCCGGAAGGGGGCTGTGTGGCCGCGCTCCGGCCTGCTCTGCTGTCTTCGCATTCATAAGCTATAGCTCAATCAGACGATGTCTTCTCGTTAAACGAGCGCTTTTCTTATCACCCTGTCTGGCCTGTTCATACTTGCCCACGAACGTTTCTCCGCCTCTTCCCGTGAGACTCCATGTTTTATGTACCCTTCTTCGATGTGGTCGGTCTTACTTTTTGCTTGTCGACATAGGCGTCCTTATTTCCCTAGGAATATTTTTTTTCCATGATCATCGTAGGACTTCGGATGTGGACCTTTTGTCCACGACCATACACTGCTACCTAGCACCCGTCACGATCATCGCTCTCTGTATCGAAAGTATAAGAAGATGCCGAACATGTTATTCAGGGTCAGAATGGCATTGGTGAATACGAACACCCAACTGCCGGTGAGAAAGCTATAGACGGTGAAACCGCTTGAGGCAGCGAGTTGGCCTATGAACAACCATTTTGAGATGCCTTCACTGCTACGATCTTTCCATTGTTTGTAGACCTGTTTTATCAGAGTTAATAGCAAAAGCACGGAACTAAACCAACCGAGAGCTTCGATCATTAGCCTATTCTGCGGCCAAAGTATGGGGCTGTCCGTACGGTCGCAGACCTGACCGATTTATTAGTCAATAAGCGGCGTACACAGGCCGAACATACCTTGGCCAAAATTTACATAATTAACGGACAAAAGAAGTCGCGACCGGATCAATTAGCTATCCTTTTCAGACTTATCCTTTAGTTCGCCAGTTATCTCGCGGACCTTTTGTTTGGCTTCGTCGGCGAACTCAACGATCTCCTGGCGCTTTGCAGCGAGTTCTTTTTCATCAAGATCCTCGACATTGACCATTTCGTTTCGGGCAGCTTTAACGGCGATTATTAGTTCATCCAACTTTAATTGAACGGCCACCGCGTCACGATTTTGGGTATTCTGAATAAGAAAAACCATCAGGAAAGTCACAATAGTTGTGCCTGTATTTATTACGAGCTGCCACGTATCGCTGAACTTGAACATCGGGCCTGTCGTACCCCATACAATCACCACCAGAAGGGCGATCATAAATGTGAACGGCTTCCCCGCCATTTTCGACGTGGCGTTCGAAAATCGTACAAATAGTGACAGTTTTGGCTTTTCAGTGTTATCCATAGATCTGCTTGCGAGCTAAATATATCAATAAAATCTATTAAAATTGGCTTGCTGCTACTTACCCAACAATAGGGACTGTAACCAATCGTACAAATTACATCATTTTATCGCGATATTGTCGCGTTTAGGTTGTCCTGACCTTGTCAGAATTTATAGAGGATTTGAACGAACGATGGTGAGGGAGGTAAGAAGTGGAAAGTCGAGCTAAGGTTTTGGGTCATTCTTTGCACCCGATGACAATTGTTTTCCCCTTGGGCCTGCTGTCAACGGCAACGATCTTTGACTCGATCGCTCTAGTTTTGGATAAAGATATCTTTCCAGTGGTCGCGTTCTGGATGATTGTTGCGGGTCTGATCGGGGGACTGGCAGCTTCCATATTTGGATGGATCGATTGGTTCGTCATCCCATCCGGAACTCGGGCTAAGCGAGTCGGTTTGATTCACGCCCTCGCGAACGGACTGGTGATGCTTATGTATCTTGGCAGCGATTATCTGAGGTACGATGATCCAGCACAGCCAACTCTTCCGGCTATTCTATTGTCCTTTGCAGGGTTCGCTACTAGTTTGATCGGCGGCTGGCTGGGCGGCGAGCTGGTTGAGAGACTGGGTGTCGCCGTGCACACAGGTGCAAATATTAATGCGCCCAGTTCACTTGTCGTCGACCCACCTCTCATCGCAAGAGATAATGCTGAGGAGATTTAATGCCGTATGGGATTATGTTATCTAACCAACGCGTTCATGGCTCGCGTAAGCTCAAGCCGCGTAAGCGCCCGGTTCGGGTTTACACTATTACCGTCAAGGCTAATAAATCCTTTTTGAAGTGCTACTGCAACATAACCTCGCCACTGCAGCGGGATCGAGCCCGCGTCAGTCACATTTAGAGGCAGTGCCGTCGTCCCCGTTAGGTCTTCCAATCCACCGGCCTTAACGAACGCAACCGCCGCGGTAAGTCGTGTGGCCGTGTTGTTTGGACTAAACCTGCCTCCGGGAGCGGCATCATAAAAAAGAGCACCATTTTGACTTGACTGCACGCTTTCTACTGCGTTCCGGCTGTATACATCTCGCGTATCAGAATACACAGGGTTAGCCGCCATGTATTGAGAGACAACCCCTGCACGTACAAAGGCAGCCGCCAGATCAAATCGCGAAACCGGCCAGTCAGATCGAAAACGTTGTCCTTCCGGAAGCATGACATTCGAAAGCAGTGCCCTCTGCACTTCGGCCTGCATCTCGACAGGAAGTGCACTCACATCTCTTAGCTCAGGATATTGGACACGGGTCACCCCAACAGTCCCATAAACGTTCTGAGATGTTCCCACGCCTCCTGTATGGTGAATCAGCGAGCGCAACGGCCCTGGCGTCGGATTTCTTAGGACTATCTTTTCCTGACGCCCGGTCAACCCAGGGAGGTTTAGGTAATTGGATTCACCCAAAAGGACATTACTAGAATCGTAGAGCTTCAACCCGAAATCATTCGAGCTCAACCCCCAGCCGATCCCGATACTTGCTTCAACCACATCTGTCGGGATGCTAACGGAAACTGAGCGAGGGACACCCGGAAACACCATTTCTGTGAAAGTTTGAGACGTCGACGTAGAAAAACGGATCGGGTTTGCGGAAAGGGTTGAACGATAGGCTCCCAATCGGCGGTTAGGAAACGCCGCTTCCAGCACTGCCGCATACGTGTTTAGCATGCCTGCTCCAACTTCGTGAAAAAAGTATTTCGGCGAGGGCGTTGCGGTTCGGGCAAGTATATCTTTGACTTCGGCTGGCTTGAGGGTCGGATTGACCTCCAACATCAGAGCAACGGCCCCCGCAACCTGCGGTGCAGAAAAAGACGTTCCGCTTGCCGTAGTGTAATAGGGCAGCTCGGTCAGCGTGAGCCGCTGGAGATCCGCTCCTGCCGCACCACCGACACTAGTGGTCGTAGCCGAGCTTCTAAGGCTGGCAATACTTACGCCAGGGGCCACCAATGTCGGCGCGGACCCATCCCCAAAATTGGACCGTGAAGAAAAAGAAGCCAGGGCACCGTTCTGATCGGCCGCTCCCACACTTATGACCCATGGTGCCGCCGAATAGGGATTTAAGGTACCGTTACCGGGCCCGGTGTTCCCAGCCGAGACCACGACGTTCACGCCTCGGTCCGTTAACATCTTCGTCGCAATGTTGACTGGGTCATTAACGTCGTAAACAGTATTCGCCGAGAAACTGCAATTTACTACACCAACCTTGTAGGCGGGACCTTTTTCGAGAATATAATCAAATCCAGATAACACATGTGCGAGGTTCATATCGCCCGCACTCAAACCCAATAGCCGGGCGCCGGGAGCAACACCGCCGTATTTTCCGCTGGAGCTGACCCCGCTGGCTGCCACCACACCGGCGACAAAAGTTCCATGTCCTGCTACAAGGTCAGTATTGCTGAGATTCTCGATCGGCACGGGGTTTACAAAACCCAGCGGTGCACTTTGCACATCAGCCAGCCTCAAGTTTTGTGCGATGCGCCCCGCCAGGTCCGGATGCTGGGTATTGATGCCGGTGTCCAAAACGGCAACCGTCACATTTTTACCAGTAACCGCCAGCCCGTTATTTTTCGTACTTAGATCGCTATCAGACTCAAGACGCTGTATGCCCGTAGTTTTAAAGTACGGGTCCGTATTAAACGTCAGCGTACGATTACCATAGATGGACCGGACACTGCGCATCCGAGATATGGCGATGATCTGGCTACGCGTTCCGGTGACATACAGCATCGGAAGCACTCGAAATCGTGTTCCACCCTGGATACCTATCTGCCGTATCTGATCAAGATCCGAATCATCGATCGGACGGTGAAATGCAACGACGGCATTAATGTTGCTATCATCGGCGGCATTGTTAAGTGCTACGGCTAATTCTGGATCGACACTCTGTAAGCCATTATTCTCATCAGCTCCAGTTAAGGTGATGCCGTCAATATTGCGAAGACCTACGCCGTCGGCACCGGTCAATGTTATGCCGTCGGCCCCGGTTAAAGTAATACCATCAGCACCGGTGAGAGTAATTCCCGTCGGTTCAGCAAGATCGAAGGCAATTCCTAGGCTATTGAAACCCGTAGCAGAGTCGGCGCCTGTTAACGTTATTCCGTCCGCACCCGTAAGCGTAATCCCATCTGCCCCGGTCAGCGTTATACCATCAGCTCCAGTAAGAGTGATCCCGTTCGCCCCAACAGCTGTCGCACCGTCCGCTCCAGTGAGAGTTATACCGTCCGCTCCCGTCAGGGTGATCCCGTCCGCGCCGGTCAAAGTTATGCCGTCGGGCTGTCTAATAATTATTGAATCTGCACGATGCTGAGTACCGTCGGCAACCGTTAATGTGATTCCATCGGTCCCGGTCAATGTAATACCATCGGCGCCTGTCAGCGTTATCCCGTCAGCCCCTGTTAGCGTTATCCCGTTCGAGCCAGTGTATGTGGCCCCATCAGCGCCAGTCAGTGTAATACCGTCTGCGCCCGTCAGAGTTATGCCGTCGGCGCCTGTCAGCGTTATACCGTTTGATTGATATGCCAATAGGCCGTCAGCCCCCGTCAACGTGATCCCAGAGGTCCCTATGTAATTGATGCCATCCGCGCCGGTAAGAGTCATCCCATTGGAACGAATGATGTCCAGCCCTGCGAACACAGAAGTATACGCCAGGCAAGTGAGAAGCAAGAGACTTACAGCTTTTCTCATCAAATAGGATGATGCGGGCACGAGATGAAATATTCGGTGACGGCTTTACACGCTCTTAGAAGCGACAAAATCCGGCACCCTTTTCGGGGGTAATCTATTTTACTATATCGCGGTGACCACGGGCAATCATTTTGTTTCTTCCAAAACACCTGCGGTTGCAAACTATAATAGTTTGTAAGCTTGAGAAAACTTGAGTTTTTGAGCAATTTCGGCTGGTAAGGAAGATCTCCCGATCTTTTTCAAGTTTTCCTCAAGTGTGTTCTTGTACATTGCAGTTGCTATGGCGATGACATTTTCCCTTCATGAAAGCATTGATCCGAATGGGGCGTATGAAGCAATAGAACAGGTCTATCGACGGCCGGCCGTCGACGTCCCACGGGAAGAGTTTCCCCTACTGCGGGAAAAGCTTCGCATGCCGCAAACGGCGGGGTACATGGACAGACCTCGGCTCACCTCGCTGCTGACCAAATCTACCGAGCAGTTTCCGGCAACGTTGATTTCCGGCCGGGCAGGTACTGGTAAAACAGCGATCGCCGCGAACTTTGCTCAGAACAAGACGCGTGTAGCTTGGAATACGGTAGAGTCGACAGATATTTCCTGGGCGGTGTTTTCACGTTATTTTTCGGAAAGCCTAAAGAGCATAGGCAGTTATGTGGAAACAGAAGTGCGTTCACTTGATGAACAGGATGTAGTTTCGCAAACAGAAATCGCCCGACTTCTGGTCAAGCATTTTGCTCATTCATATGCTCATCAGGCGCCGGCTCTCATAGTCCTGGATGATATTCATCACATATTTGACGCCGTTTGGTTTGACGAATTCTTAAATCTGCTTTTGTATTCGCTGCCGCCCGGCTGCCACGCCCTGCTACTTTCGCGAAGCAAGCCTCCAAGCCCTCTGTGGCGTCTGCGCTCAAAGCAAATGCTAAATGTGATTGAGGAAAGAGTCATTGCCTTCACGGCAGATGAAACTCAACAACTTTTCAACGCAAAAGGCGCTGCAAAGCGCGACGCGACTCGAGCCCACAAGCAGTCGTTCGGACGAGTTTCCAAGCTCTTGCAGTTCATAAACTAGCCTTCTTCTCTCAGACTCTGGCGCCGTAGCTCGTATTCCAGTCCGGAACCCTTTCTTAGCTTTTAATTCCCACAAATATGGCATAATATTGCCACTTCCCCGTCAATTAACGCGGCAATGAAGCAATCAAATTTCTTCCTGCGCACTAAACTCCTTCCGCCGCGCGCAGTGTCGGAACTGCTCAAGCGCCCACGACTGACCGACAAGCTCCGGATGAATATGAGCGCGCCTGTAACGATGGTTGCGGCTGATGCTGGTTGCGGAAAAACGACGTTGATCGCCGACTTTCTTCGGGACCAGCAGCGGCCGTCCGTCTGGTACCAACTCGATCATACAGATGCCGACCCCATTGTCTTTCTCCACTACGTCGCTCAGGGCATAAAGAATATTGAACCAAAATTCGGGGATGTCCTTTTCTCGTACTTGTCAGAAGCAAATGAAGATCTGCTGCGTTTCCCGGAACGAGCTGCCGACGTGCTTTTGAACGAGATCCTCGAATCGATAGATCAGCCCTTTATCCTGGTGCTGGACGACTATCATCACATTGGCACCGATACTATCGTTCACAAAATAGTCGATCGCCTGCTCCTCTATTCTTCGGAACTGCTGCACCTGATCATCACAACGCGCGACCTGCCGCCGCTGGCGATGATGCGCCGGCGCAGTCAGGCCGCAGCGATGGTCATCACACGGGAAGATCTCTTATTTACTGACGATGAAGTTATGGAACTTTTCCGTAAAACATTAAATGTTGACTTGAAGCCGAGTGACGTTGCGGAGTATCGAAAGCGCACACACGGCTGGATAACGGCACTCCAGCTGGTTCGCCAGATGGCCGAAAAAGAGATCGAGGGGGAGGATCTTCCCAAACTCGACCTCAGCGAGATACTTCAACGATCTGAGAAAGACATATTTGATTATTTCGCGGAAGAGGTGTTTTCCCGTGAAGATGAGAAAACACAAAATATTTTGCTTTATCTTTCCCTGCTCGAATCTCTTCCTTTGACCCAGTGCAGCGCGGTCTTTCCGGATCTCGGCTGTTCAACGGCCTTGCCAGCGCTGGCTCATAAGAATGTGTTTTTGACTGTAGCCGGTGATTCACCGAAGTCTGAGGAATATCGCCTACATCCTTTATTCCGCGATTTTCTTCAGCGCCGACTGCGTTCGGTTGTCGGGCAGGCAGGCGTTGCCCAAGAGCGAAACAGGATCGCCGACGTTTTTCTGCAAAACGATCAGTGGGAACTTGCACTTCCTTTCCTGATACAGGCTAAGAATTTTGCACGTGCCGCACAGTTGATCGCTGACACCGGAAATAAGTGGATAGCAACTGGCGCGATCACATCGCTTGATAGATTTGTCGAAACGGTGCCTCAGGAGTATCTCGATAAGTTCCCTCGGTCACTGCTGCATAAAGCCGAAATAGCCCGCCTTCAAGGTGAAACAAACAAATCGTCAAATCTATTAAGCCGCGCAGTCAAACTTTTACACGACCGGAAGGATGCCGCAGGAGAGGCCGAGGCCCTGCATTCGCTCGCAAGCATTGCCCGTCGTAAGGGCAAGCCCAGGGAGGCTTTGAAGCTGCTTGAAAAGGCGGAGCGTTTGATACCTCAGGACTCCGAGACTTACCTAAAATGTGCTAATACACGGGGGCTTTGTCTTATTGCCGAAGGCTCATGGAATGAGGCTGAACAGCAGTTTAGAATTGCCCTGGAACTCGCTGAAGCGCAATCTAATGAACAGTATGTTCGCTTGATAGCTCATAATCTGGCCCTGGCACCTGGATTCCGCGGAGATTTCAGCGAAGCCATTCGATGGTTCGGACGGATCTTTAATATCAACCGTGGCGGAAAGCAATTGCCGCAGGAAGCCATTGGTCACCTCAACCTGGCGCGGCTACACCTATACCGCGGTGATTTCGACGAGACAGAGTCTAACTTGAAACGGGCTCTCGATCTCTGCCAGTTATTTAATCTCAAGTCATTGCTGCCCGAGGTATTTGAAACCTATGCCAATTTTTATCGGGAGCAGCAAGACTTTGTCCACGCCTCCGAGTTCTACGACCGTTCGTTAGCAGCCTACGATGACGCCGGTGTAGATCTGGCCACTCGAGAGTTGAATGAAGAGCGGGCAAAGTTTCACCTGATGCGGGGCGACACGGCTAAAGCGCGTGCGTTGCTGGAAAAGCTTATCGAATCCAGGAAAAAGTTTAAGAACCTGCTGACCGTCAACCCGGCCCGTCTGTGCCTTTGTAAGGTAGATCTCGCTGAAGGTAAAACGGATAAATTAGTCGACCGTATCAATCAGCTAGTACGATTTTTCGCTGAACAAAACCACTATTACGACGAAGCCCAGGCGTCGCTCCTTTTAGCTGAAGTACTTTTCTCACTTGGCGAAAATCAAAAGATGGTGGCGCCCGTTCAACGTGTCCTTGATCTCGCTGCTCGCTTTGACTACGAGTACTGGTTAAAAAAAGAGATAAAGGCAAATCCTGGCATTTTTGGATATGAAGACATTCTCGACAGGTTGCCGGCAGATCTGCGGGAAGTGGTAGAGCATGCGCCCCCGGCCGTTTCTTCTGCACGCTCCACGGTTACTGATGTGTCGCCTGACGTTACGGATCTAACAATCAATGTGCTGGGCCACGCGGAACTATATCGCGATATCACCAAGCCGTTTGCCGCCGATGCATGGACCACGCGCCGGGCCCGCGATATTTTTTGCTATATAGCTACCCGGAAACATCGTCGTGTTCCGAAAGAGGTGCTTATTGAGGCATTTTGGGGAGACGAAGATCTGCAGAGCATCGAGAAAAACTTTCATCCCACGATTTCTCACATCCGAAAGGCCCTTAACAGCCGGCAATCGTTTAAGCAGAACTTTGTCGTTTTCCGGGACGGAGCTTACCAGCTGAATCCGGAATATACGTATTCGATCGATGTCGAAAAGTTTACCGACCTCATCGCTGCTGCCGAAGTGGCTAAGCGAGACAGCGATGGAGAAAACCTCCGTGCAAACCTCGAGGGAGCATACTCAGTTTACCGGGGCGATTTTATGGAAGGAACTTACGAGGACTGGGCAGAGGAACAGAGACATTTTTACCGGGATCAGTATCTGCGCATCCTTAACGGCCTCGCCAAGCTGTCCGTGTTGGACAAACGATGGAGCGACGCTCTTAAATACGCTAATGAGGTGCTCGCTATTGACCCTTACCGAGAAGATCTTCACCGCCTCGCAATGAAAGTTCTGGCTGCACAAAGTAAGACGTCGGCAGTTAAGAACCATTTCAAGAACATGGAAGAGCTTCTAAAAAATGAGTTGGGAATAGAACCTTCGCCTGAGACACGCCGGGTCTTTAGCGAGCTCACCCGATAAGATTTTTTTTCTTATTGCTTTATAAAGATCTGTTCAACATTCCATAGCGAGTACGGCAAGATGCTGCTTGGCGAAAAATTGCCTACTCGTGCATGAGTAGCCGCGACCACGTGACGAGCGGCTAAGGGGATCACCGGCATTTCATCCTGCATGATCGACTGAATCTCACTAAAGATCTGAAACCGGTTGGCCTGATCCAATTCCACGGCCTGTTCGGCAAACAGTTTATCGATGCGAGCCTCCCATTCGGTGGCCGGTGTCTTTTGCTTAGGCTGCCATTGGTGTGTCGGAGCACTGCTGAGCAAGAAATTCTGATATGACGACGGTTCGATATCTGTTTGGGAAAGTCCGAGCAATACGGCGTCGTAATCAAAGGATTTCGTCCAACGCTCCGTTACAGCCGGAAACTCTAAAGGTACAACCTGCATTTTTATGCCTAGACGAGCAAGATCCTGCTGCACAACGGCGGCCATCAGCTTTCGCGGTTCGTTTTCAGCAGGTACTATCATCGTAAATTCGACGGGTGCGCCCCGAGGGTCCATAAGAACCGGATCATCGGACGCTCCCGTCTTTTGAAAACCTGCATCCTTTAACAGCTGCTCGGCACGGGGCAAACTGTATTCGATCTTGCGAAGACTCGGGTTGATCCAGACCTTGTTTGCCGGTGAAACGATGCCGTAGAGAGGTGATGCCAGTCCTTGTAAAGTGACTGAGGCGATCGTCTCCCGATCAATTGCAGCGGCGACAGCCTGTCGGAACCGCTTGTCGCCAAACCAGATCCTCTTTGCCTCATTACCCAGCGGCTTACCGTCAGCATCCGTGGTATTTAGATTGAACCAGAGATGATCAATGCCAAGTCCGGGACCAACGTCGAACGCCCTCACATCGCCCGGCGTTTTCGTAAATTCGACATAATCATTTGGTCGGATCCGGTCCGCCATATCAAGATTTCCCTGCCGCATCTTTGCAAATGTATTATTAGCGTCCGCAATGATCTCTATCGAAAACTTATCAAGGTAAGGAAGCTGAGTTCCCTTTTCATCCTTTTTCCAGTAATGGGCATTTCGCGCGTAATCGATTCGTTCGCCGGGGGTCGTAGTCTCGACGACAAAGGGTCCGCTTGAAACAATGCTCTCGGGCGGAGCGTTGATCTTCCACGCTTCCGGGAACCTGCCGGCCCTAAGCTCCGGCTCTAACACGTGCGACGGCAAAATGCCGAGGTTAACCAGATAATTTTCCGCCGACGCGACGGGCTGCGGAAAGATCAGCTGCAGTTCCAGGTCATTTATTTTATTTGTTTCGATCTTTTTACCGCCTACCATCATTGCATCTCGGAAAACCGGCGACTGTGTCTTTTCGTCGTATATGGCTGCAAGCGAAAACACGACATCATCCGCCGTGAGAGCATCACCGTCAGAGAATCTGAGGCCATCCCGGAGCTTAACGTCGATCGTCCGGCCATCGCCTCCAGTCGTCCATGACTCGGCAAGACCCGGCACAAATTTTTGGGTGGAATGATCAAACTCGATTAGCCGACTAGTAAGCATATAAAATGCTGCGACGATCGACGCCTCATCGGCGGCGAGAAGGTAATTAAGCGTCTTAGGTGCAGCCGTTAGCCTATATGAGACTTTTCCACCCCGACCGCCCGTCGTTCTCGGCTCAATCTTTGCGGCGGGAGCTGTCTGATTCGCAGGCGGAGCGCTGCCGCAGGCGAGGACGAATATGCTTAGGTATGCCAGAAGCGCGATAAAGATAAGGCCGGACTGTTTGGGCATAGGTTTGAACTCCCGATGTTTCATTGTTATTAGAATGGAAGGCGAACTGAGGCGATATCGAGTTTAGAATCTTTCCTTTTGCAAATCAACACTCGATATTGAAGAATAATCGTGATTTCGGACTTAACAAGACCGATCATAGATGCTTCAACTCACACTCAAAAAGCTGATACAGGGTATTTTAATGCTCCTGATCGTATCGTCGATAACCTTCACACTCCTTTCGTCAGCGGGCGGTGATGCTCTGACGAACCTCCGAGACAATCCCCAGATCTCCGAGCAAACCATCCGAGGACTGCAGAAGGTTTATGGCCTTGATCGACCATTCCTTGAACGCTACGGATCATGGCTGGGTCGGTCGGTGCAGGGTGATCTTGGCGAGTCGTTTTCGTTCCGCATTCCGGTTGCATCACTTGTTTGGTCACGTTTTTTGAACACCGTGATCCTGAGTGTCACTGCATTGATATTTGCCGTTGGGGTTTCATTTGCGCTTGGTTTCTTGTCAGTGCGGTATAAGAGCCGCACCCTGGCCACGGTAGTGGAAGCCCTGATCCTCGTGACGGCCTCAGCACCCCGCATGGTGTTGGCACTGTTCGCGTTGCTTGTGATGCTTCGAATGGGCGCCATCGGACCGGCCTCGGGCAGTATCGGCGTTTTTCAGCTTGTGATGGGCGCCGTGGTGCTCTCGATGCCGGTGATATCTGTGTTGCTAGCCCAGCTCAGGAGCGGTCTTTCGGACGCAATGAATGAGGATTTTGTGACAGTGGCTCGAGCCAAAGGGCTGAGCGAGTGGAATGTGATTACCCAGCACGCGTGGCGCGCTTCTCTTAACCCGTTCCTCACAATGGCCGGTGTCTCTCTTGGAGGCCTTTTCGGCGGGTCGGTCATCGTTGAGACGGTGCTAGGGTGGCCCGGGATCGGAGCTCTGATGATAGCCGCCGTACGCGGTCGTGATGTTCCATTGGTAATGGGTGTCGTCATCACCGCAAGCGCGGCCGTTTGGCTTGGTAACGCGGTAGCCGAATATCTGCAGTTTCTTAATGACAAGAGGCTTCGCTCGGGTGATCTGACCTAACGGGCGATGGAGGAGGTCCGTAAAATCGAGCGAAAGAAACGCCGGCGTTGGACGTTGATCGCTGGTCTAACAACGGTCGCGCTCTTCTACTTTGTCGCTATCTTTGCGGATTTTTTTTCGCCGTATGACCGAAAGGAGCAATCCCTGCGAGAGCCATCGGCTCCGCCCTCAACGCTTCGGTTCAGCGACCAACATGGCGTTTGGGGTATCCGCCCGTTCATATACGGGCAAAGACTTGTTGACGCTCGAAACGTGCAATATGAAGAGGTGGCGGACCAGAAGTATCCCATATACTTTTTTACCGAGGGCCATGCATACACACTGTTAGGAGTTTATCGGACCAACATTCATTTGTTTGGCATTGAGTCAGCCGGCGATCCAACTGCGCCTAAGGTGCGGCTGCTTGGCACGGACCAGATCGGACGCGACCGGTTCTCACGCCTGCTTCACGCGATCCGTTTTTCCCTTTTAGTGAGCCCCATCGGAACGATACTAGCCTGCCTGATCGGCATGATGTTCGGACTCGCTAGCGGTTACGCAAATGCAACGATAGACGGCATTATGATGAGTGTCGCGGACACAATGATCTCTCTGCCGACGTTGATACTTATCCTTGCGGCCCGGGCCGCGTTTCCGCTAGAATTGCCGCCGTTAACCGCTGCGTGGCTTCTTGTAATGATCTTCGCTTTTACCGGCTGGGCAGAGATGGCACGGCTTGCACGGGGGCTGGTTTTTTCCATGCGAAACCGCGAATTTGTAACAGCCGCAAGGGCTATCGGCCTTTCTGAGCCGCGGATACTCTGGCGCCATATACTTCCGAACATCGCTGGGCCTCTGCTCGTTCAGGCGACGCTTATGCTGCCAGTGTTTTTTCTTGCCGAGATCTCGCTTTCCTTTCTTGGCGTCGGTCTGCAGGAACCTGAGCCAAGCCTCGGAAATATGCTCGCGGCCGCTGTCGATCTTTCGAAACTGAGTGCCACGCCGTTCGTGCTTTTGTCACCGGGTATCGCTATTTTCCTTTTCGTGCTCGGGGTTCGATTGATAGGCTGGACGCGGGAGCCCGCCCGGTAAGGTAAGGTTGGATCATGGAGCCGCTTGCTAATGAAATAAGACCAAAAAGCCTGGACGAGTTTATCGGACAGGAACATCTCGTGGGCAAGGAAAAGCCTTTACGCCTCGCGATCGAACAGGGTCACATTTTTAGTTTCGTTTTGTGGGGAACGCCCGGCACCGGGAAAACCACCCTTGCGCGGATCTACGCGAATGCCATTAATGCCCAGTTCTATGAGCTTTCCGCGGTGTCCGCCGGCAAGGATGACATTCGCAAGATCGTAAATTCTCCGTCTATGGACGGTCGGCCGAGGGTTCTCTTCCTCGATGAGATCCACAGATTTAATAAAGCCCAGCAGGATTTTCTGCTGCCGTTTGTTGAGAACGGCGAACTGGTGCTGATCGGCGCCACTACCGAGAACCCTAGCTTCGAAGTGATTCCCGCGCTTTTGTCCCGTCTCAGGGTCTTTGTTCTCGAAGAATTTTCCGATGCTGATATGGCCGCGATCATCGATCGGACGGGGTTCTCCTTGGATGCTGAGGCAAAAGCGTGGCTCATCGAGATGGCCAACGGCGATGCCCGTCAGGCGATCACGATGATAGAAAATACGTCTCGTCTTTACGAGACGATCACGGTTGAAACGCTCAAGGAAACGCTGCAGTCCAAATTCCTTCGATACGACAAAAAGGGCGAGGAGCATTACAACGTGATCAGCGCCTTTATAAAGTCGATGCGTGCGAGCCGCCCCGACGCAGCGTTGTATTACCTGGCACGCATGATCGCCTCTGGTGAAGACCCAAAATTCATCGCGAGACGAATGGTCATTTTCGCTTCGGAGGACGTCGGACTTGCTCAACCAACTGCGCTTGTGGTCGCCAATGCTGTTTTCCGAGCTGTCGAAACGATCGGCCTTCCCGAATGCTCGCTGAATCTTGCCCATGGCGTCGCCTATCTGGCCAACGCGGCAAAAGACAGGTCGGCGCACGATGCCTATGGGCTGGCGATGGGAGACGTCCAGAAGTATGGAAATCTTCCGGTACCGATGCAGATCCGAAACGCACCCACGAAGTTGATGAAGAACCTGGGCTATGGCAAGGGTTATGAGATGTACCCTGATGAGGAGGACCTGCTGCCAAAAAAACTGAAGGGGACGAAGTATCTCAAAGACTCATAGCGGTAACAGAGCAACACAAATATGAAAAAACTATTACAGATCATTTCGATTTCGACGTTCTTATCAATCGCTGCCGGGGCTCAAAGGACCGTGCAGGATTTTGTCTCAACCCGTGAGATGGACCGGATCAATTGGATGGAGTTTAAAGAGGTCGTGCCGTCGAAGATTAATACCGTCCTCTTGCCCACGGGCACGCTCGAACCACACGGTGTAGTTAACAACGGAGCAGATAATACAGCTCCGTCCGCAATGGCAAAGACAATTGCACGACGGACAAATGCCCTTATCGCCCCCACTCTGCCATATGGCATAACTGGTTCCATGGAGGCATATCCCGGCGCATTTCAAATAACCGAGACTGCTTACAGGCCGTTCGTAAAACAGATACTTGAGGGTTTAGCTAAAAACGGTTTCAGGAACATTATTATCCTGAACGGTCACGGCGGTGGGCAGACAGCCGTACTACAGTCAGTAGCCGCCGAGGTCGCTGTCGAGAGAAAGGTGAGAACACTGGTGATAAACTGGTGGTCATTTGCTTCCGATGAAACAAAGGAAGTATTTGGCGAGGACGGTGGGCACGCCGGCCTAAATGAGACAGCTTTTATCCAGGCGATCGACCCCACGCTTGTTCACAAAGAAAGATATAGTGCCGACATGGCGACCGCGTATCCCGCCGTCGGCACATGGTCGGCTGTTCCTTTCCCTTCCTCCATTGGTTTGTATCAGAAAGGCCAGGGGTATCCAAAGTTTGATCAGGGCAAGGCGGATCTGTACTACAAGAAGGTTACCGATAAAGTCGCGAATCTCATCATTGATGTCGTTCATAAATGGGACGCGGCTGGGCTGTAAGGAAAACAAATTTAGGCGAGTGACTAGCGAGTCCGGGACAGCCCGCTAAGGGCACACGACGGAGCCTACCGCCGCCAGTAGTTTTTTATCTTTAGATCCAGATACGGAAAGGCGCAATACTCAACACTGCGGCCAGACTCTCGCAGTTTTTCGACCATTTTGATGGCCGCGTCAGCATTTCGCGTGTGCACTATTATGGTAGCCGCTCGTTGGAGATCCGCCCGTTCATTAAGCCACTGCGCCACGGCATAACCTGTGTTGGCAAAATCGTCGTGATCATTCGACTCGTAATGGTGCGGCAATAGATCGTGGTCAAGAAAGATCGCGTCATAACTTGTCTCGGCCAACAGCTCTTTGGCCTCCCCCACGTTTTGAGCTATATCCAGTTCATCGCCCTCAAATCTCTTGATAAACCACCGATGACGGCGAGCGTCGTCATCGAGCAAAAGAACGCTTATCGGAGCACGTGCAACGCTGAGATCCGCCAGCCCCAATCGAATCATCAAGCTACGTAGTAGGCCCATAGATATCCGAGCAAAACGACAATATAGCACATAGCAACAGATACAAGAGTCTGCGTGTTGAATTCGAAATGGGGAGTGTTATAATCCTCTACACCGACCGGCCATGCCTCAGGAAAAAGTCAAAAATCATACTCTTAAAGCGGTTCCAAAGCTCGCTTTATCGAACGAAAATGACGAAACGTCGGATGAGTGCCCCATCTGCTTTGGTACCGGAATGGAGACCGTAAAGGGTAAGGGCGCGAGGATATGTACGTGCCGCAAACGGCGTTCTCAGCACGGTCAATTTGCAAGCGTTCGGCTGCCGAAACGCTACGACGGATTTCACTTTCACAACTACAAACCACAGACTACATCCCAGAGCGGGGCTTTTAAATACGCTACGCGATTAGCGATGGAGTATCCCGCAGTTGATCGTGGCCTGCTCCTGATGGGGAGTGTGGGTGTCGGTAAAACCCATCTTGCGGTTTCGATCCTCAAAGGACTTACGGAACGCGGGTTTACATGTTTGTTCTACGAATTTGGATCGCTGCTGAAAGAGATACAGGACTCGTACAATCCGAACACTCACACCTCCGAGTTGGGTGTGCTGGCTCCCGTACTCGACGCTGACGTTCTCGTGCTGGATGAATTGGGGGCGTCAAAACCGACTGATTGGGTCCGCGACACAATGGCACATGTCATCAACACTCGTTATAACGACAAGAAACTCACCATCTTTACCACAAACTACTTGGAAGAGAGGCGTAATGACCGTGAAGAGATACTCGAAGATCGGATAGGTACGCGTCTTCGATCGAGGCTTTACGAAATGTGTAAGACGGTCATGATAGACGGTAAGGACTTTCGAAAAACATTTGACCGCTCGATGGCGGCGAAAAAATGACCAGCTAGTAACTTCCCGCGTTGATGGTTGATTTTACGCCGCCTGCTTCCTGAGCGATCTTAACACCGACCGAAGCACCGATCCGTGTAGCTCCCGCCGCAAACATCACCCTCGCGTCTTCGATACCCTTTACACCGCCCGACGCCTTTACGCCGAGCTCACGTCCAACCGTGTGCCGCATCAACGCAACATCGTTTGCCGTGGCGCCGCCCTTTGCGAACCCCGTCGAAGTTTTAACAAAGTCAGCACCCGCATTTTTAGCAGCTAGGCAGGCCCGCACTTTTTCTTCGTCAGTAAGCAGCGCCGTCTCGATTATCACTTTGCACAGGATGTTATTTTCGTGGGCGGCCTCGACAACGGCTCGGATGTCGTCCTCGACCAGACAGTCATCACCCGATTTGAGGGCCCCGATGTTGATCACCATGTCGACTTCGCGGGCGCCATTGAAGATGGAACGGCGCGCTTCATAGGCTTTCACGTCCGGCAGGGTTGCTCCCAACGGAAATCCAATGACCGTACACACGGGGACTCCACTCCCGTTCAAAAACTCGACCGATCGTTTCACCCACCCGGGATTGACGCAAACAGATGCAAATCCAAACTGTGCGGCCTCCTCGCAAAGTTTGCGAATGTCCTGCTCGGTCGCCTCGGGTTTGAGCAATGTATGGTCGATCAGACTCGCCCAGTCATGGGCTGTCGCTGTTTCGCCGAGCACGATTCCGATGCGCTCGGCTCCCGCATCGACGACGCGCTGGACATCCGCATGACAGAAGGTGGGACAATATTCGCCGCCGCTGTCCAGCTTCGCCAGCACCAGATCGGTGATCTGGTCAACTAACCGTTCGTAATTACCATTCTGCTGCATTTTTGAGAAGAATTATGGTATCACCTTCGATATTGCTTTTCGACATTGTCGATCTTGCTGACCCGTTTCTGATGCCGCTCTTCAGACAGGTCGCTGGAGATAAACGCCTCGACGATGTCTTTCGCCTGTTCAAATGAGGTTTGTCCCGCTCCGATGGTTAACACATTGGCCCCATTATGCTCCCGAGAGTTCCGAGCGAGTGCGGCAGAATAACAGGCGGCGGCCCTCACGTTCGGCACCTTGTTAGCGGTCATAGCGCTTCCGATCCCCGCACCGTCTACGATGATCCCTATGTCAACCTGCCGGCCGCTGACCGACTTTGCGACGGCATGGGCGAAATCCGGATAATCGACCGCATTTTCGCTGTCTGTACCGAAATCTCTAATCTGAAGTCCAAAGTCCGCCAGGTAATTCTTCAACTGCTCCTTCAGCTTGAAGCCCGCGTGATCGGCCCCCAGAGCCACAGAACGCACTTTTGCAGTGCTCTTTCTAGGGCTTTTTCGGATAAGGACGATCTGACGGTCGCTTATAATGTCCTCTGCCAGCGCTGTGAACCGCACGTTTTCGGCTATTCGCAGCTTCGAGCCAGGTTCAAGACCCCTGAGATCGTCTTCGGTGATCAGTGTTTTCGAGGACTCATCGCGATCGAACTCTTTTCCGATTTTGTCCTGGAGCGAATTTACCACCACATGCTGAGGCACATGTTCAGCGGGCTGCTGTGTCACAGGAGCTGTCTCTGCCTCAGTCGGGACAGTTTCCAGGACTTGCCGAACAAGCGCTCGCACTCGGTCACGGGTTTCTTTGTTCTGATCAGGCATATTGGCGGAAAGCAGCCGAACTGGTGCGGTTTCGGTATTCCAGTCTTGAATTCAATTTCTCATTTGAATAGTATTTCTAATTACCATTTCTTTCAAATAACAAGAAAAACATGCACGCTGAATCGACCCAAATGGCGAATTCGGAGTTTAATAACTCAAACCTTGAAGTGCTTTATTCCGCGGATCAGATCCGGGCCCGGATAAAAGAGCTGGGTGAGCAGATCACTCGTGACTATGCCAGCGGCGATCTGGTGCTTGTCAGCGTTTTAAAAGGCTCTTGTGTTTTTCTTGCCGATCTCATGCGATACATCGACCTAAAGCTCACGATCGATTTTATGTCCGTCTCGAGCTACAAAGACGGTACCCGGTCGACCGGGGATGTTGAGATCTTAAAGGATCTCAGCAATCCCATACGCGGCAAGGACGTGCTGCTCGTCGAGGATATTGTCGACACGGGGCTAACTCTCTCGCGGCTCCTGGATATCCTCGGCTCTCGCGGTGCGAGCTCGATCAAACTTGCGAGTTTCCTGGATAAACCCGAACCCCGCATAAAGAAGGAACTTTCCATCGACTATACAGGTTTCGTCGTCCCTAATAAGTTCGTCGTTGGTTACGGACTCGACGCCGCCGGCCGCTATCGCAATTTGCCTTTCATCGCTGTTGTTAAAGACCCATCCGTGGCCTGATCGCCTGGCTAAGCGCTCATGGATTGACGTATTTCGGGCTTTTCAATATAATCTAGGTTTTTCGATTGGTGAACATTTTTCGCCTATCAGAGGAGCTAACACCAGTAATGAGTTACGCAATTATCAAAACAGGCGGTAAACAGTTCGCTGTCGAGACGGGCCAGACCCTTCGCGTACCTACGCTCAGTGGCAATGCAGGCGATAAGGTAGACATAACAGCTCTCGTCGTTGGCAGCGGAAGTGATGCAAAGATAGGCGGCGATGCCACCGTTCAGGCGACGGTCGTTGGTCACGGCAAAGGTGAAAAGGTCATCGTCTTCAAAAAGAAGCGCCGCAAGCAGTACAAGCGAAAACAGGGTCACCGTCAGGGTTTTACAGAGATCAAGATCGAATCGATCTAGTTAAGAGGATTTATGGCACATAAGAAGGGTGTAGGTTCATCCAGGAACGGTCGCGACTCGAACGCGCAGCGGTTGGGTCTCAAGAAATTCGGCGGCGAGCACGTGCTGGGCGGCAACATCATCGCCCGCCAACGCGGCACCAAGTGGAAGCCCGGCAACAACGTCGGTAAGGGCAAAGACGACACGCTGTTCTCACTTATCGAAGGCTTTGTAAAATTCGAGAACAAAGGACGGAAGGGCAAATTCATCAGCGTCTATGCTGAAAGAGCGGCCGAGCTCGCGCCGAAGGCTGAATAACAGCCGGCAGACAATGTAATTGATCCAGAGCATTCGCTTCACGCGAGTGCTTTTCTTTTGCCGTGATACCCCACTTCTCAGATTTTGAATTCAAAACTTCTTGCGCAAGGCCTTAAAAAAACTTTTTTAGTTTTTTTTTCGGCTGGTTTCGGAGCAGGGAAACCGGGCGACCGGACCGTTGCTTTAAATATTTAAATCATGCATCGAAATAGGTTGGCGGATTATCCACATTTTTATCCACAGGCGCACCCGGCAGTTATCCACAGCATTTCCACAAAACCCTTGTAAAATAAGGCCAATAGTTAAAGTATTTTATACTTGACTTACGTTTTTTCGGGTGTAAGATAGCTTCACAGTCGAGATTGCTTACGGGCATTTTGACCGGGACCCGGAGGTGGAACGGAGGTGGTGACACACCGTTCGAGGTCAGAAGGAGCGGAATGCCGCTGACCGAAACGCCGGGACTCGAAGCCGAAAGGCTTGCTAAGATCAGCCGAAAGGCAGATCGAGTTACTCGGATAAAAACGAGTAACGCCATTTGGGAATGATCAACCAAGAGGTGCTACGCCGCTCGCCTCCTTCGGGAGATGCCGAGCCTCGTTGCCGGGAACGTAACCGGCGGTGGAGGAAAAGCCACCACAACAAAAACCGAATGACGCCGTGCTTTCGAGCACAAACGATTTGAATTTATTCAGATCGGGTGTCGACCGGGGGATGCTCTCCGCAGAGGTCAACCGGAATACAAATCGGCGGTTCGTCCGTGTACACGAGCGAACTGCCAACCTTCTTGAACCACTTTGGGGACTCTGATCGGAACACTTCGGTGTTCATAATCTTAGAAACCAGAGTGAGGATAAAGGTAAAAAACAAAAGCGTCCGTTTTGAGCGATCAAAACGGCGTTTTTGTTTTTAAAGCCGGTTTGGATCCCTTTCACTGGCCCCGTTAAAAGCCTAAAATAAAGTTAATGTTTCTTGATCGGGTCAAGATCAAAGTAAAAGCCGGTGACGGCGGCAACGGTGTAACTGCATTCCGGCGTGAGAAATTCGTCGCCCGCGGCGGGCCGTCGGGTGGAGACGGCGGCGTGGGCGGCAGCGTATGGATGGAAGCTACAGAGGGCCTGAATACACTTCTCCACTTGCGCTACAACCCTGAACACAAGGCCGAACGCGGCCGCCACGGCGAGGGCTCGAACCGGTTTGGTAAGGACGGGGTAGATGCTCTTGTTAAGGTGCCGGTAGGCACCCAGGTCTTTGACCCCGAGACAAACGAGCTGTTGTTTGATTTCACCAATCCCGGCCAAAGATATTTGGCAGCTAAAGGCGGAAAAGGCGGCTGGGGCAATGCGCATTTCGCGACGCCTACACAGCGGGCCCCTAAATATCATTATACCGGCCGCCCAGGTGAGGAGCGGGAGCTGCAGCTTGAGCTAAAACTCATTGCGGACGTTGGACTTGTCGGATTCCCGAACGCGGGAAAGTCGACACTTATCAGCGTCATCTCGGCCGCAAAACCAAAGATCGCCGATTATCCTTTCACGACGCTCGAGCCCAACCTCGGAGTCGTCGACATGGGGGATTTTCGCACCTTTGTCGTCGCGGATATTCCCGGCCTGGTCGAAGGTGCGTCTGACGGAGCGGGTTTGGGACATCGCTTTCTAAGACACGTCGAGCGAACAAAGCTTATCCTGCACCTTGTTGACGTATCCTCTTTGTCCGGTCGTGACCCGGTTTCCGATTACGAGATCATCAACCGCGAACTGGCCAATTATGACACCAATTTGGCAACGCGGCCTCAGATAGTGGTCGCAACCAAAACCGATGCGCTTGACGAGCCCGAAAGACTTAAGGCTCTAAAGAAACAGGCGAGGCGCGATCGAAAGCCGTTTTTCGCTATCTCCTCGGTAACGAATGATGGGGTACGTGAATTAGTTAATGCCGTTTCTGAAGCACTCACGAACGAGAACGAACGATCTGCACAGAACGCCGTCTCCCTTGCAGGTTAAGATGGACGATCAGAGACCTCAGACACGCACAGATTCTCTGGATGTCCATGCGTCTAAATTAAAACGCGTGGCATATTATGGCGGCAGTTTTGACCCTGTCCATCGAGGCCACCTTGAGATAGCCCAGGGCCTGCTGGGACAATTTGCCCTGGACAAGCTTGTCTTCATTCCCGCTTTCCATGCCCCACATAAACTGCGCAAAAAGCCGACATCGGCCTACGACCGCTATGCAATGCTGTGTCTGGCGACACACCACGAGCCGCAGATCTTTGTCTCAAGGATCGAGATCGAGGCCCCCGACCGACCGTTTTCGATCGATACTCTTACACAGTTGTCATCTGAGAACCCGCGTGGTGAGATCTTCTTTGTCATGGGTGCGGACTCCTGGATGGATATCACCACGTGGCGCGAGTGGAGGGCAGTATTGTCGTTGACTCATCATATCGTGATCACGCGTCCTGGTTACGAGATCGGCGTAGAACACGTCAGTGCCGATGTACGGCGCCGAATCCGCGACCTTCGATCGCAGAATGTGCAGGGTGCATCCGATAGCGGGATACTTCGCAGCGTCCGTGGCACGTCCGGTCCGACTGACGACAATAAGCACATCTACTTTGCCGACCTTGTCAATTTAGAAATATCAGCGACGGTGATACGGCAGCGTGTGCGTGAGAACAACCCGTTATGGCGTAGAGACGTGCCGCTTGAAGTTGCAAATTATATTGAAAAATATCAGATTTATAACTAATGGAAGAAACACAAGAAAGGTCGCTTCAACGTGAAGCGGTCAAAATTGAGATCGCTGAAGCTCCGATACCTTTCGCGGAGCTCGATCCAGAAGCAAGACTTGCGATCAAATGTGCAGCGGACAAGAAGGCTTTCAATCTGGTCGCGCTCGATCTGAGAAACATCGCAAGCTTTACCGAGTTTTTCATCATTGCCAGCGGTAACAATCAGCGTCAGGTCCAGGCAATCTCAGACGAAATTAACGAACAGCTAAAAAAACAGCTCAGTGTTCGCCCTATTCGTGTCGAGGGTTACAACTCAGCCGACTGGATACTGCTGGATTACGGTGACTTTGTTGTACACATCTTTAACGGTGAAGCTCGCGATTTCTATGATCTGGCGCGGCTGTGGCGGGACGCTCGCCGCGTTGAGATCCCGTCCGACCTTTAATGAAACTTCGCTTCATCTGGATCGGAAAGACCAAGGACGAGAATTACAGGGCGCTGCAGGACGATTATCTGCAGCGTCTTTCTCATTTCGTTAAGTGCGAAACAATTGAGGTTCGCGATTCCCAGCCCCCGCAAGGCAAGGAAATGGAGGGCGAACGAATACTAGCCAAACTGAATCCAAGCTCATTCGTCTGCTTGATGGACGTCAAAGGTAAAAGCCTGACGTCTGACCAGTTGGCGAATGAAGTTGAAAAATGGCAGAACGCCGGGACTAAAGAGGTAACCTTTATCATTGGAGGTCCGGACGGCGTTTCTAACGAGGTTGCGGAAAGAGCTGCGCTTAGGTTATCCTTATCGTTTCTCACTTTTACCCACGAGATGGCTCGTGTCGTAATGCTGGAGCAGCTGTACCGAGCTTATACAATCATAAAGGGGTATCCGTATCAGAAATGAGTAAATCGAACTTAAAGGAAATCAGACAAAAGCTCCTCTCTGAGCGCGAGTTGCTAATCGGAAAGCTGAAAGGCAACGATCTGTCGGTTGACGATTCGGAGACACCAGATCCTGTGGATCTGGCTGTCAGAAACTATTCTAAAAATGTAATGCTTGCCGTGTCTGAGAACGAAAGCAGGCAGCTTGCATTGATCGACGAGGCTCTGCTTCGCATCGATGACAATGAATATGGCGCCTGCCAGAATTGCGAAAAAGACATCAATGCGAAACGTCTTGCGGCAATTCCGTGGGCACGCTACTGTCTCGATTGCCAGCAGCTACTCGAACAGGGCTTGCTCGATGACGAATAAGTTTATATAGATGTTTCGGGCGTTTCAGAATTCCCTCCTCAATCTGATCTCTCCCCAAGCTTGCCACGTCTGTTCAAACGAAATCGAAGATCATAGAGATGGTGCCGCCTGCAGCAGATGCTGGGCGGCAACTCGCATTTTTTATGGTTCGGAGATCCTCTGCGACAAATGCGGAGCTTTTTTTGGCGCGGGTTCGACGTCAACTCCGGTATTCTGTCACAAATGTGACGATCATCAGTATGAAAAGGCGATCGCCATCGGTATTTATGAAAAAGCGCTGGCCTCGTCTGTTATCGAGCTTAAAACCTCGCCCGTTCTGCCGCACAGGTTAAAGCGGCTGATCGAGCGGGTCTTGGAACGGGCTGAGTTTTCTAACATAACCCTTATCATCCCGGTGCCGCTTTCCCCAAAACGAAAGATCGAGCGTGGATTCAACCAGGCGGAGGCTATTGCCAGGGTAGCCTCAGACGGCCTGCGAGTTCCTGTCGATGCCGTAAGCCTCGAGCGAAAGCTGCATTCGCCATTGCACCGTATCGGAATGGATCAGAGGGCCCGTGAACTGACGGTTCAAAAGGCGTTCGAGGTGCGACGGCCGAAACTCATTCAAGGACGGGACATCCTGCTTGTAGATGATGTTTTTACATCGGGTTCCACCGCGTCGCACTGCGCCGCCTCTCTGAGGAGAAATGGGGCAAAACGGGTCAAAGTTTTTACCCTCGCCCGGGCAGTTATGCACTCTTAACTGCTATTCTTGGGCTGTGAAATTAATATTATCTAAATTATTTGAGCCAACGGCCTGAGTGCGTGCAGCAAATCTGTACCGCTTTGCGTTCACACGCATGATATAAGTTTGTCCCGCGGGGACAAGATCAAATTGATAAAATCCGAAAAGGCTGGTAGTCACCATTCGTGAGACCCCCTCAGGATCCGTCAGTACGACGGTTGCGTTTCTGAGTCCTCGGCCATCAGGCGTAAGCACTTGGCCGGTAACAGTGACTTCGATGCGATCTATCCTGTCAATAGTACCGTCTTGGTTAACCACGTATGGCTCGCCTGCTTCGTCTTCACCGAACCCGACGATGTTTTTCGCGGTATCGAGAAGTACGATCTGTTGATTGTTGTGCCATAACAGGATCTCCCCTGAACAGTAATCTCCATACAGATAGCTTCCTAACGGGAGGTTCCCCTGTGCTCCCCTGTAAATGAATCCCCCGGTGATGGAGCACCTAGGGCTGCCGGGACCGCTGCTGTATTCAAAAATGGGGGCTACATAATTGGCGGGCAAACCGCAGCCGTCGAGATTGGTGCAGTGGTTCCCTTCATAAATGCGCCAGCCGTAATTGCCGCCATTGGTGATAATGTCGACCTCTTCCCACAAGTTCTGCCCCACATCGGCAGCCCATAATTGTTGAGTCCCGCCGCGATCAAAAGAAAACCGGTAAGGATTGCGCATTCCGACAGCAAAGATCTCGTCGGCGCCCGGTATCGCGCCGGCAAACGGATTATCGCTCGGAATATTGTATTTTCTGGTCTGAGTTTCCGGAATGTTATTGATGTCAAGCCTGAGTACCTTGCCGAGCAGCTGATTGATGTTTTGAGCGTTATTTGGTGGATCATTACCGCTGCCGCCATCGCCTGTCGCCGCGTAGAGATAACCGTCCGGCCCAAAAGCTACAGTTCCACCATTATGGTTACTATAAGTCGGATGCGGGATAGTGATTATGACTTTCTCCGTCATATCGGCGACATTGGGATCAGTGGGCGAGGCTTGGAATTCACCGATCTGGATCGCACCATCAGTCTGCCGCGTATAATAAACAAAAAATCGACGGTTTGAAGCGTACTGCGGATGGAAAGCGAGTCCCAGCAGACCACGCTCCCCGCCAAATAATACGCGCGCAGTGATATTTAGGAAATCGGTGGGTGCATTAGATCCCGGCTGCAAAACTTTGATGATGCCGCCCTGCTGAACGATAAAGATCCTGTTTGTGCCGTCACGGGCGCTCGTCAAAAATACAGGCGCACTAAAACCGGTCAGGAACGGTCCGAGCTGAATGGGTGACGGAGTGGCCTGTCCAAACGCTCCTAGGATCCCCACTCCGAGAAAGGCTTGCAACAGAATAATTATGCGGATGATGTTCATGATTCCCCTTTTGGTTTTGCAGCCTTCAACCAAAGAACGTTCAAAAATGTTTTAACAATAGTAAATTGTACCTAGCTCACGTACTCTGCCGCAATGATTTTTTATAGCCGATATCTCACATTCTGCCGTCGCAGCTCGGGCTCTTCGTTTTGAATGTTCTGCAGACGGAGTGAGACGTCAACGCCCATTCCGATATCACCAATTTTTCCTTCTTTTATATGAAAATGTCCGGCCGCCGCGATCATGGCGGCATTGTCAGTAGATAAATGTTTCGAAGGAAAATACACCGGCAGTGACAAACGTGCTGCAGCCTCTTCTGCCGCTTCTCGCAAGGCGAGGTTGCACGCCACGCCACCGGCGATGACTAGTGTTTTTGGCTGCAGTTCAATAGCTGCTTTCGCGAGCGTTTTTACAAGAGCGGACACTACCGCGTCCTGAAAACTAGCGCATAGATCCTTGATCATCGCTGAGGGTTCGCCTCCATTCTTCCTGACATCTATATTGTTTTCCCGGATGTGACGAATAATCGCTGTCTTGAGACCGCTGAAACTAAAGTCCGGCCGCCCATCGGACATCTTCGCCTGTGTGAATTTCACACCCTTTGGATTCCCTTCGCGGGCCAGCCTCTCAATTATAGGACCGCCGGGATACCCGAGCCCTAACATCTTTGCCACCTTATCAAATGCCTCGCCCGCAGCGTCGTCGCGGGTTCGGGAAACTACCTTATACCCACCTTCATAAGGCATATAGAAAATGTTCGTGTGTCCGCCGGAGACTATTAATGCTAACGCCGGATATTCGATCTGCGGATTTTCAAAGACAACGGAGAATACATGTCCTTCGATGTGGTTGATACCGACAATCGGTATTCCTAGACCATAAGCCAGAGACTTTGCATAGCACACCCCGACAAGTAATGAACCGACGAGCCCTGGCCCATTGGTTACGGCTACAGCATTGATCTCACGAACGGATACTTGCGCTTCTGCTAGCGCTTCTTTTATTACGTGATCTATCTTGTCGAGGTGTTCCCGCGAGGCGACCTCTGGTACCACGCCTCCCCACGGCTGGTGCATCTCCACCTGAGAGGCGATAACAGACGACAGGATCTCGCGGCCATCGCGCACAACGGCTGCCGCCGTTTCGTCGCACGAGCTCTCTATACCCAACACCAGCATGTTATTAGCTTATCAAAATGTAGGACGAACGTGGTTCTATCGAGGCGGGGCCTCCAAACTGGCCAGAACACTCCACGTTTCACGCGACAAAACGACGCCCGTGGGAAAATGTTTCTGGAAATCCGCCCGCAGAAACGCGGCTCTCTCTTCTATATACTGGTCAACCTTGGACTGGTGCTTAGCTTTATATCTAATTCGGTAACGGTCACCGTTTCTGGATATAGAAGAGCCAAGGAAAAACCCTGTGGCCAACACAGCTGGAATGTGTTGCCTTAACATGTACTCTTCGTATCTATCGGTCAACTCCTCACTTACAACAGCTGTTATTTCATAAATGACCATTTAAAGTTCCTCTTCCCAACCTTTTCAAAGCCCCATTGAGTGTCACCAACGCCGGCAGGTTAGCGAATGATTTATCTCGTTCTAAAGCGTAAAATATCACGAACAGGGATACGAACCTAGGTGCCATAGAGCCGCTGACGCTCTCCGTGCTCGTCAAATGAAACGCCAACGACTTGTAAAGACTGACTACCTGCGTTACCTGAAATGCCCTCAGGAGTTCTGGCTGAGAATCCATCAGCCCCTTCTGGTCGCTGAGGCAGACTCGCTCGAATATGAACATCTGCGGCAACAGGGGTACGCGGTTCAGCAGTTAGTGAAACGACTGCCTATATTCCAACCATCTCAAACGCGGGCAATTGATTTTGAGCGAGCTTTCCAGACTGCAGACCTTTACGCCCGCAGCGATATTGTTGTCACCGACCCGGCGGACGGATCGGTAAGTATTTACGAAGTAAAAGCGTCGGCATCGGTCAAAGAGGATCACTACGATGACGTGGCATTTCAAAAAATGACCGCTGAACGTGCGGGCACCAGGATCGATCGATGCTTCGTGGTCACGATGAACGGCGAATATGTGCGTCGAGGCGAAGTCGACCCACAGCAGCTGTTTGTGATTACCGATGTTACCGACAAAGTAAACGAACGAATGGAAATAACGGCGCGGCAAGCGAAGGAAGCCGTTGAGTATCTCGACACCGTTCCCGTCCCATCTTTAATGGACTACTGCTCGGAGAATAAGCTTGACTGTCGGTTTCTCCGGCTTCATTTTCCAGGCCTTCCCGATTACACCATTTTTGACATAGCCTTTCTCAAAAATGATAAGCGGCGTGAACTGCTCGCCGATGGCATCATCGACATAACACAGGTACCGGACGATTTTCAGTTATCAAAAAAGCAGCGCACGCAGGTCGAGGCGGCCAAATCAGGCACGATACATATCAACCGTGAGGAGATCGCTAAACGGATATGCTCGTGGGAATATCCGCTTCACTTTCTCGATTACGAAACCTTTTCGTACGCGATCCCGCAGTTTGGTGGCATCCGGCCTTTTCAACATATGTGCTTTCAGTATTCGCTCCATTCAAAGGCCCATGAGGACGCCGAGCTGGACCATAAGTACTTTCTCTCACGTTGTGAAGCCAACCCTCCCCGAGCAATGGCCGAAAGCCTCCGGGATGCCCTGGCCGGAAATATCGGGACGGTATTTGTCTGGTATGAGACGTTTGAGAAAACGCGAA
>JBHENG010000009.1:0-18284 GCA_046262195.1 Pyrinomonadaceae bacterium
GTACGGGGCGTCCCCCGTCGTCGCCGGACGCCAGCAGTGACGCCAACCTGCTTCGTACAGCCCTTGACGATTGGATACGTGCCACAAACCGCCGCGATATTGACCGGCAAATGTCGTACTACATGCCCCAGCTTGAGGCGTACTATCTGAGCCGTAATACGGCGAGAAACGCGGTACGTCAGGAAAAAAACCGTGTCTTTTCAACTGCTCGCTCCATCGACATACGAGCGGAGGAACCCGAAATTGTATTTCAGAACGGCGGCCGAACCGCTGTCATGCGTTTTCACAAGAAATATATGGTTGCCGACAGGGCACGAACCCGCAGGGGCGAGGTCATACAGGAGCTAAGGTGGCAGCAATCGGGCGACGGCTGGAGAATATTCAGCGAACGTGACGTGCGCGTGATTCGATAGGCTTACTCGTCAGGAGTATTTTTTTTCTTCTTTGGGTCGTCAGGCCTCAGGATGATTTGCACCTTACGCTGCGGCGGATCCGGTTTTCGCTGGCTCTCTCGCGAATACCCCGTAAAAACAGATTCGATACTTGAAACAGCGGGCTGAGCGACGGGCTGGGATGCCGAGCGGCGTTGTGGCTGAACCCTGGTTGTGGAGGATTGCCGCGGCGCCCGATCAGGCGATCTCGCGGGCTGCATTTTGGCGGTTTCGGTCGTTGCAGGTTCCGTCTGAGGTTCCTTTTCCGGACGAGCGATCGACGGAGACTTGACGGACGTCTTCTCTTCCACTGACTGTTGCTCAGGTTCTCCGGCAGGAGGGGCCGCCTCACCGTTTGCCGGTACCGGCTCGATCTGGGATGAAACCGATTCATCGATCATATCGGCGTTTGCCGGCACTGAGCCCCGATATAAGTAAATTTCGTAGCCAAAGATCGACACGATCGCCAGAAGCCCGGCTGTTAATAATGTCGGGCGGAGCCATGCCGGTCTTTGTGAGCTCAATTCGACCCGCCGGGACCATACCGGGGCAGGTTTCGTGACAACAACCGGTGCGGTTTGCGACGTTAGCGGTTGCGTCACTTCGACTTCTTCGCCCTCAGTTATCCCTCCTCCCGGCCCAAGCTCCGGGTCGTCCTTAAAGGCTTCGAGCGCCGCAAAGGTTCCGACGGTGCCCGCTTGAGGTGTTTCTACGGCATGCGCCGCGGCGGCTGCGTCTTGTTCCTCTAAGGCGGCGTCTGTCGCGAGCGCAGACTCCAACGCTTTGCGCATAGCTCGTACGGAAACGAAACGATGGTCAGCATTCAACGCAAGGGCAGAATTGATGATGTTTGCGTACGCGATCGGGACGTCCGGGTTAACTTCGCTCGCCAACTGCAGGGGGTCCGGCCTATCCGCCACTATCGCGGAGGCACGTGCCAGTACGTCCGCCGGCGGTTTACCCGTCAACAGATGAAATACTGTCGCTCCGAGGGAAAAGATGTCCGAACGCGCGTCAGTCCCTGTTCCTTCGATCTGCTCCAAGGGTGAATAGCGGCGGGAATAGCCGAAGATGCTCTTTACGCCCAGCGTTTTGCCGTCGAGCGTTTCTTTCGCGAGACCAAAATCGAGCAGAACAATATTGCCGCGGGTTGTCAGCTTTAAATTGTTTGGCTTAATGTCGCGATGAATGATCGGCGGGTCCTGCGAATGCAGGTAATCGAGTGCGTCGAGCAGTTCAAACGTCCAGCGGGCCACGTCGTCTTGCGATAATTTCTCCCCTCGCTTGATGATCTCGGACAAGTCCTCGCCCTCGATGTACTCCATAACGAGGAAATGTCCGTCACCGTCGGAGAAATAATCAGACACGTGAGGCAAAATTGGGTGATGCAAGCTGTTCAAAAGCCGCGCTTCGCGCTCGAAAGCCTCTGCCAGTTCATGATCCCCGTAAAAAGTTTCCTTGATCGCGACACGGCTGCCGAATTTCTGATCTGTCGCCACATAGACGGCACCCATGCCGCCTACGCCTATCGGTTTTTCGATCAGAAAGCGGTCCTGCAGTACTGTTCCGTTTTTTAGCATTCTCTTACCCGTGTTACTGAATGCAAATTCAATGCCCATGATGGATTCCGCCGAATATATCTTTACAAAGCCCGTATATCATTTATGTCAACAAGCATACGAACATTTCGAAGTTTCCTAGGGAATGGAGGATTTCTACCATTAGAGTTCGCTCTGAACCATATGGGATAAAGCCGGGCAGTGCGGATCATACGCCGGAAATAAAAAAGGCGGCCGGAGCCGTCCCTTTTTGCTTTCAAATTATTATGGGGGTCAGCCAAAAATATGTCTGACCTTGTCTATGAACGATTGGTCGGAAAAGTCCGCGTCCTCGACCTGCGAGAGCTGTTCAAGCAGCTTTCGCTGTTCTTTGGTCAAAGATTTGGGGGTGACGAGCGTGACCGCGACAAAAAGGTCTCCCTTCCCTCGTCCCCCCAGGTTCGGCATTCCATGACCTTTGATCCGAAATACGGTCCCCGTCTGCGTCCCCGCGGGTATCTGGAGCGGTTCTTGGCCATCGAGGGTCTTCACATTGATCTCGGCGCCAAGCGCGGCCTGGGCAAAGGTGATCGGGACCGCCGAATAAAGGTCAGCACCCTGACGCTCGAAATTCTCGTGTGCGGCGACATGCAGCACAATGAACAGGTCGCCCGGCGGTCCCCCGTTGACGCCTGCCTCGCCCTCGCCTGTGACGCGGAGCCGCGATCCCGTCTCGACACCAGCCGGGATCTTTATCTCGATAGTTTTCTCTTTTTCAACGCGTCCCTGTCCGTGACACTTTTTACAAGGCGTTTTAATTATCTGACCCTTGCCCTGACAGTTGGCACAGGTGCGCATGACGCTGAAAAAGCCCTGCTGATACCGCGTTTGGCCGGTCCCTCCGCACGTGATACAAGATTCTGCCCTGGTGCCGTTTTCGGCGCCGCTGCCGTCGCATTCGTCGCACTTTTCCAACCGCGGAATGCGAAGCTTCTCGTCTTTGCCGTTTGCTGCATCGGCGAGCGAGATCTCGAGGTCGTATCTAAGGTCCGAGCCCCTCTGGACCGTGGTCCGGCGACGGCCCTGCTGACCGAACATATCGCCAAAGCCGAAAATGTCGAAAATGTCCTCTATATTTGAGAATCCCGGATCAAAGCCTGCGCCGCCACCGGCACCAGCCGCCGCATGGCCAAACCGGTCGTATGCAGCCCGCTTCTGAGGATCGGAAAGCACGGCATAAGCCTCGGCCGCTTCTTTGAACTTCTCTTCGGCATGCGGATCATTCGGGTTCTTGTCCGGATGATACTGTACCGCCAGGGCCCGGTAGGCACGCTTTATCTCTGCCTCTGTCGCGGTCTTGCCAATACCTAGAATTTCGTAATAATCTCGTTTGCTCATAGAAAACAATTCAATGTTGCGATCAGGTTTCCCAAAACTTCGAACCTTGAACTTAGAAAGCGCCAGCCCAAATCAATGAACTGACGCCGTTATATTTTGCGACATCAGCCGCGTTTTCTCAAGCTCCCACTATGCCAGGGCAAGCATCGCCGTCGTTATCCGTTCTGCGGCATTCTCGACCTCCTCAAGCAACGCGTGGATCTCTTTGAGCGTGGCGGTTGCGAGCCGGGCATCCGCGTCGTCAAGGACGGAGCTGATGGCCTTCTGTTCATGGATATCGAAAGACTTGCCTACCTCGCTCATGGCCCGCCGCGAATTCCTTATCAGCGTGTCAAGTCTGTTGCGGTCAATGATCAGCTCCTTCTCGTCACGGTCTCGCTCTATGGAGGTCTCGGCCTCGATTATCAATCGTTCGATCTCTTCCGGCGCGAGGCCGGACGAAGGTGTGATCTGCAGCGCCTGCTCGAGGCCCGTCATCTTGTCTTTTGCAGATACGTTGACGATGCCGTTGGCATCGATCTCGAACGACACATCGACCTGCGGTACGCCGCGCGGTGCGGGCGGAATGCCTACCAGTTCAAACTTTGCCAAACTGCGATTCGCGCTCGCGATCTCGCGCTCACCCTGCAGAATGTGTATCTCCACTGACTGCTGATTATCCACAACGGTGGTAAATGTCATCGTGTTCTTTAACGGAATGGTCGAATTTCGCGAAATGAGCTTCACAAACAGCCCGCCGCGGGTTTCCAAACCAAGACTCAACGGCAGAACGTCGAGCAGCACGATGTCTTTCACGTCGCCCGTGAGCACCCCGCCCTGGATCGCAGCTCCCATAGCCACCACCTCGTCGGGGTTGATCTCCGACGACGGTTCTTTTCCAAAGACCTCTGTGACGGTCCGCGCGATTATCGGCGAGCGGGTTTGTCCACCCACCAGGATCACCTTGTCCACATCAGACGGCTGCAGTTTTGCGTCCCAGAGAGCCTTTTGGCATGGCTCGACTGATGCCTCGACCAGGTCTTTTACGAGTTCCTCAAACTTTTCTCGAGTGAGTACGGCATTTATGTGTTTTGGTCCAGACGGGTCTGCCGCAATGAAAGGCAGGCTGATCGTCGTTTCAGGAACACTAGAGAGCTCACACTTTGCCCGTTCCGCGGCCTCTTTGAGACGTTGAAGCGCCAGCCGGTCCGCCTTTAGATCGATGCCATTTTCCGCATTGAAACCGGCGACCAGCCAATCGATAATGCGGTGATCAAAGTCCTCGCCGCCGAGAAACGTGTTGCCCGACGTCGAAAGGACCTCAAAAACGCCATCATTGATCTCAAGGATCGAAATATCAAACGTGCCGCCGCCGAGGTCATATACGGCGACTTTTTCGGTCTTGCTCTTTCCAAAGCCATAGGCAAGTGCCGCGGCCGTAGGCTCATTGATGATCCGTTCGATCTCGAGGCCGGCGATCTTACCTGCATCGCGTGTAGCTTGACGCTGCATATCGTCAAAATACGCGGGAACGGTAATTATCGCCTCGGTGATGGTATCACCAAGAAACTCCTCCGCCGCCTGCCTGAGCCTCTGCAGCACGATGGCCGAGATCTCGGGCGGGCTGTATATGCGATCAAGGACCTTGATATGGGCGTCGCCGTTCGGCGCTTTAACGATCTCAAAGGGCACGTTCTCGCGCATCTTCTCGACCTCGAGAGCCTCAAATTTGCGGCCGATCAGGCGTTTGACGGCATAAAGTGTGTTCGCCGCATTGGTGACCGCCTGGCGTTTCGCGATCTGGCCGACCAGCCGTTCATCCTTATCGGTGAAACCGACGACTGATGGTGTCGTCCGTCCGCCCTCTTTGTTAGAAATGATCTGAACGGTGCCGCCTTCCAAAACGGAAACGCAGCAGTTTGTCGTGCCAAGATCGATACCAATTACTTTGCCCATAACGTTTAGTGTCCTTAAGATCGGGGGTTAAAGGAGTCTGCGACTAGTTACTCTTCGGCGGCCGCGGGGTCGTCTGCCGGTGGGACTTCGGCTTCAGGTTCGGACGCCGGCTCCGGGTCCGGCTGATCAAATCTGTATTTCTTTGCGTGGGTTGTCACCTTGACCATCGAATGGCGGATCACGCGGTTGCCTATACGATAGCCACGCAGCATTTCCTCTGAGATCGTATTTACAGGCAGGTCCTCGCGTTCTTCTGCGGCGACGGCCTCATGAAAATTCGGGTCAAAGACGTCGCCCACGCTGGCGATAGGCTGAACGCCCATCTCTGCGAAAACCTCATTCACATGCTGGTTGACGAGCGCAATGCCGTCATAGAATTGCTGAAATTCAGGCCCTTTATTCTGCAGGTTTGCGACTGAATCGATCGCCCGGTCCAGGTTGTCCAAAACCGGAAGCATCTGGCAGGCGAGGCTGCTGATCTGATCGATAAAAGCCCCGCGCCGCTCGCGGTCCATACGATATTTGTAATTCTCAAAATCCTTTAGCCGCCGATCGCTCTTTTCCTGGATCTCGTTTCTCTCGGCTCTAAGGTTCTTGAGCTTTTCTTCCAGGCTCCCGACAAGGCTCTCGAGTTCATACACACGTGTCTTAAGTCCCGATGACCCCGCGGGCGGTGACGCAGCACCAGTAGATTTCGCCTTCAGGTCCTGTTCAACGAACGCGGGGATCTTGCTAGCGTCGAATTCGGGTTCGGCCACCTCGATCTGCATATCAGAGGTTATCTGGAGGTCCTTTTCTTTGGCCTCGAGCTCTCTGATGAAATCATCGACTGTCGACGTCGGATCGACCTCGACGTCCACAGACTCTTCTGGTTTTGGGATCTGTTCTTTGGAGTTCATTGAGGGGTTAGGTATGGCCCTTGAGGATCTAGCTTTTGGAAATGTCTTTAGACATCAATTTTTCGAGCGTACTCGCCACATATGAAACGATCGAGATCATACGGGCATATTCCATTCGGGTTGGACCGAGGACGCTCAATGTTCCAACCGCTGAACTGTTGCCGATACGGTAGGGAGCCGAGATCAACGTACAGTTCTGAAGCGACGGCGTACGATTTTCAGTACCTATGACGACCTGAACGTCACCTTTCGCAGCCGCATCGCGTTCGATACATTCGGTTAAGATCTGCATCAGACGCGATTTTTCGCCTATCGTGTGCAGCAGCTCCCGAAGCTTTTCCAGATCGGCAAAATCACTTTTCGTCAGAATATTTGACGTGCCGTCAACAAAAACCTCGCCAAACCGGTCGCCCTCGTCCTCGATGCTCTGGGAACAAAGGATCACGGCGGTCTGCAGCAGTTTGTCAAACAGTGCCTTTTCCTCGTGCATTAGTGCGATGATCTCAGCACGTATCTCGGAAAGACTCTTACCCGCAAACTCCGCATTGAGGTAGTTAGCCGTGCGGTCGAGCTCCTCTTTCGTAAAGCTCACGTTCAACCGAACTATCTTGTTATGAACGATATTCGGTGCCGAGACGAGAACCACGAGGATCCGATTGTCTGACAGATTGACAAATTCGATGTGCTGCAGGCGATCATTCGCCAATGATGGCGATACAACGATGCCTACATTATTAGAAAGAGCCGAGAGCAAGTGGGAAGTACGTTCCATCAACCTGTCGGGGGTCTCGGCGTTCTCTGGCGAATTCAAACCATATTCTTCCCCGATCCGGAAAAGATCATCGTTTGAAATGCTCAGAACACCGAGCAGGTTGTCAACGTAAAATCGATAGCCTTTATCAGTCGGAACACGTCCGGCGGAGGTGTGAGGCTGCTCAAGCATGCCTAACTCTTCCAGTTCACCCATCACGTTGCGGATAGTTGCCGAGCTCATACCGGAGGCATTGGCAAACTTGTCTGCAAGAACCTTCGAACCGACGGGTTCACCCGTGACAAAGTGTTCGTTGATAATGGCGGTTAGAATGATCTGACCGCGAGAATCAGGAAAGGTGCCGCTCCCCTCAGCGCCGAGCCCTACATCACGGACAGATATCTTTTTTGGGTGAGTTTGATGCATACCGCCGGGGGGCTGTATGCTTTTCCCATATAAAGAGATAGCATCACACAGTCCCAGTGTCAAGAAAAATCGTTTAAATCATCATAAACATCGTTGTGACCGACTTAGAGCAGCTCCACATACTGTATGCCGATGCCTTCCGCTGGTTTCACCCACGGCGGGAGATCCCGCCAATCACAGTTTCATTTTACCCATATATAGGCATAAATCACACAATTCGGATACGCGCGGGCCAGATATTCGTTCGTATTGGTGAAATATGCCGCGACATGCCACTATCGGCGCACAGGGGCCTGGCTTACATCCTTATGGGCAAGCTCACGCGGAAAAAGATCCCGGAGGGATCCCGTGAGGTCTATTCCGAATACATTAAGTCCCCCGACATGAGGAACCGGGCGACCGAAAGCAAGCGGGCCCGCGGGCGAAAGGTCGTCACGACAGCGGAGGGGGCGGTCTACGATCTGAACGAAATATTTGACCGCGTAAACCTCAAATACTTCGGCGATGCCATACCCCGCCCGGCTCTCACCTGGTCCGCACGCAAGACTTACCGCATCCTTGGACACCACGACGCCACGCATGACCATGTCGCCATCAGCCGGTCGCTGGATTCGCACGATGTGCCGCAGTACGTGGTCGAATACGTCGTCTTTCACGAGATGCTCCACATTGCTCACCCTACCCAGCACGTCAACGGGCGCCGGTACAATCACACGCCCGCATTCAAACGTGATGAGCGGAAATTTGCCTATTTTGACGAAGCCGAGCGGTGGATCGAACGCAACGTGCGGAAATTGAAACGAGAAGCAAAGAGAACCAAAAAGTAGTTATTCACCAGCGTCGAGCTGCGCGATGATCGAGCCGATCAACCCGAGTTCCGAAACAGTGCGGCGTTCAACAGCAGTTCGTGTGAATCGCGTTTCGGTTATATAGGCGGCGCCGGTTTGATCGGTCCTTTTCTCTGAAAGGACCCGGGCAATACTTCCCGGAGTACTCCAATCGGTCGCCAGGGTCGTTGCGCTCGAATTTGAGGTAAATTTCTGTACCAAAGCGGGGCTGCGCCCTATATCTTTGCCGGACGAGCGAGCACGTACGCAGCCGATGACGCCCTCGGCGTTACCGACCACGATCTTTGTTCCGATGAACGCCGCGGCCAGGTCACCCTCATCGGACCGCAACATTTCCACGCCCAGCTCGTCCGTCCACGGTTTATGCGGTTTGAGATCGTCCAGAAGGGCTTTTCGCACGTTTGTGTCGACGAGAATGCTCGCGATCACGACCGGCTTTTCACCCTCGGCATCGAAATTTGCCGTCACGAGATTCGTCCCAGCTCCGCTTAGGAACAACTCCCCGTCCCCGATACCGTAAGGCTCAAAGGATGCTCCGGAAAACGCGGCGATTATCTGCCCAGCGACCGGGTCCGTTTGCGTGCGTGCTGCAAGCAGAACGCTTCGCCATGCCACGTGCGGAGTTTTAAGGTTGTAGAGCGTGATCGAAGGTGCGTCCGGCGGAACCAACTCAAACAGGCTCTGGTCCACCGCCGCATCAGGTGTAAGTGTTTCGTTCAGAACGGGTGCTACTTCCGTCGTCGTAGATATTTTTAATTTATCTTCGATACCTTGATCTGTTTTGGCCGCGGTCCAGGTGATATCGGTGATCGAGTTGCGGATCAGCATCGGCAATATGCCGGCAATGGCGCTCTGGATTTCAGATTCGTCCCCCGCCTCACTGGCCATTTTCAGACCGATCACCGACGCGATCTGGCCGACGCCGTCGGTGGAAACGTAACCCACCGCGAGGCCGTCCACATTCAAAGACGGTACCTTGCCGACCGTATGGATGCTTTCCGCCTCGCCTCGTTTGACGGCCAGGCATTTTTCAAAGAGGGTCTCGTCATTTCCAAACAGGACCAGACTGCCCAGAACGAGTGCAAAGGCGTTTCGCCCGTCCACGGTCGACCAGACGAAATACGTGCCCCCATGCTTGTCCGATCTCTCGACGGTGACCTTTGCCCCATAGGAGTCCGCGACGAAACTGCCCAATTTGTTCTCCACAAACGCCGATGTCTGCCAGCTCCACAAATGCGTATCGACCACGGCGACGAACCGCGGCTGGATCCGCCCTACCGAATGTTCCTCCGTCAGCACCTGTTCCGAGCTTTCAAAGCCGGTGATCGCTACCGCCAGCTGCACGCCTTTTAGCGGCGAAAGGTCGGGCTTGGATGCCGCGGCCCGTTCGAACGCGTAGCTTTCAACGACTGTCTGCAGCGCGGCTCCGAGATCATTCGTTTCAAGATATACAAGTGTTTCTACGGGAACGAGGGCCCGAAGATCGGTCGGTTCCGACGAGCAGGACAAGCTCATCAGAGTGGCGCAGAGGCAGAACCAAAAAATGATCACGTGCCGCAGTCTCCGCAGGCAGGATGGCCTCCGGCTTGTTTCCTGTTTCCTCCGCGTCTCGGCGCCTCCGCGGTTTAAAGTCCTGTGATAATATTCGAGCACAATGAACAGTGTATTTGCCGATAACATTTTACAGGGGAAAGTTGCGTTTGTAACCGGCGGCGGGACTGGCATAACCGGCGGGATCGCACGTGCCATGGCGACGCAAGGAGCAAGTTTGGCGATCGTCAGCCGAAAGGAAGAGAATCTGCTTCCGATGAAGCAGCTGATCGAGGAGAACGGCGGGCACTGCCTGGCCGTGGCAGCGGATGTTCGTGACTATGCTGCCGTGGAAGCCGCTGTAACTCAGACCGTTGAGCGGTTTGGAAAGATTGACATTGTCGTAAACGGAGCGGCGGGCAACTTCCTGTGCGCGGCTGACGAGCTTTCAGCGAATGGCTTCGGAACGGTTGTTGACATCGATACCAAGGGAACGTTTAACGTGTGCAGGGCTGCATTTACCGAGCTGAAGCGTTCCGAGGGGCAGATACTGAACATTTCCGCGACCCTGCATTACCTCGCCACACCCATGCAGATCCATGTTTCGGCCGCAAAGGCCGGCGTGGACGCGATCACCAGGAACCTGTCGGCCGAGTGGGGACGCTACGGCATTCGTGTCAACGGCATCGCCCCGGGTCCCATCGAGGATACAGAAGGGATGAAGCGGCTGCTGCCCGAGGCTCTAAAAGAAAAGATCACCAAGAAAATACCGCTCGGCCACTTTGGACGTATAAAGGATATCGAGAACGCGGCTTTGTTCCTGACATCCGACGCCGCGGGATACATCAACGGAGTCACTCTCGTCGTCGACGGCGGCCACTGGCTGTTGGGCACCAGCCTCGCGTAAGCTATCAGCCGTCCCCGCCGGGCTATCGGCTGCCGCTTTTGAATTTTGAATTTTGGCTTTTGACTTTCGACTCCACCTACCGCACCGGAACGGCCGGAACCTGAGCGGCCACTTTATTGCTTAAATGCGTCCGCAGCATGGTCATCTTAACCAGCACCCGCAGCTCGGTTCTCTCGATCTGGTTTGTTAGGGCTTTCGTCCTCACGAAATCATTGCGGGCGAGCGTGCCGATCACCTTTTCACCCATCTATAGAACGCCGGAAAACTCGCGAAGAATATTGCCGCCAAAGGCGCCGACTTATTGTATGAATTCAAGGCGGCGCCCGGCTCGTGCATGAAACACTTGACCACGCACGCAACAAATGATATAGTGGTGCCTGCACCGGGAACTAACCCCGACGATCTTTGAAAAAACAGGAGCGAAACCTTTCAGCCATGCTTGCGCGCGCTGGGACGCTGGGACATGGGACAAAATAAGCCCGGCTAATAAGGGTACTTGACAGGTCTTTTGGCATAGCGCTCGTTTCAGCCAACAAACTCCTTTCGATAGACGCTCAACGATGGCTTGTGACACTTATGAATGGCTTGCCCGCCGCGGTTATAATAGAGTCATTAAGTTGAGAACCGTTAAATGCTGCTGGTCATAGACAATTACGATTCGTTCACCTACAACCTGGTCCAGTATCTCGGTGAGCTCGGTGCCGAAATGCGGGTTGTTCGCAACGATGAAGTTACGGTCGACGCGATAGAAACAGAGTTAAAGCCTGAACGCGTCTTAATATCGCCGGGTCCTGGAGTACCTGACTCGGCTGGGATCTCACTCGGTGTGGTCGAGCGATTTGCCGGCAAATTGCCGATCCTTGGCGTGTGTCTTGGCCACCAGGCCATAGGGCAGCACTTCGGAGGCAAGGTCATCAGGGCTCCTGAACCGGTGCATGGCAAGCCGGTGGAGATAATACATGACGGAAAAACGATCTTCACGGACGTCCCGGATGGCTTTTCCGCGGGACGATACCACTCTCTCATCGTTGAGAGGGAAACCCTGCCCGAGTGTCTCGAAATATCGGCGGAGTCGCCCGACGGGCTGGTGATGGGGCTCAGACATCGTGAAGAAAAGATCGAGGGTGTACAGTTCCACCCGGAATCGATCCTCACTGAACACGGGAAAAAGTTATTGCAAAACTTCCTGGAGCTTTGAGATAGTAGATATGGGCGACTTCTCGCCTTTTACCTGTCTTCGCCTGTCCTTAGATCCCTAGAAATCAAAGCGCAATGCCCGGACCCAAAACAGATTGGCTGCTGTCAGCGCCGGTTTCGGCTACGAACGCCAAGGCCGACACGCCGCTGTTCCCGTATCTAATGCGGCTGATCCGCGGCGAAGATCTGTCCGCGGCTGACGCGGCGGCATTTTTCGATGCCTTGATCGACGTAAACGCAAATCCCGCACAGATCGCGGCCGCCCTGGCGGCTCTTACCTCAAAGGGAGAAACTTTTGAAGAGCTGGCGGGTATGGCCAGCGTGATGAGGTCCGCGGCAACCAGGATCGAGGCACCCGTAAAGGGAGCGGTCGATATCGTGGGCACGGGGTCATCCGCGGCCAAAACATTCAACATCTCGAGCGCGGCCGCATTTGTGGCTGCGGGTGCCGGATTGCCGGTCGCCAAACAATGTAACCGCGGGGTTACGAGCCGATCGGGCAGCGCCGATCTGCTGGGTGAGCTTGGCATCAGGGTCGCTGCGGAGGCAAATGTGGCTCAAATGAGTCTTCGCGGCACCGGCCTATGCTTTTTGTTTGCTGCCAAATTCCACCCGTCGCTGCGGCGGGTCGGGGACATTCGCTCAAGTCTCGGCATACGTACCTGCCTTAACGTCCTTGGCCTGATGGCAAACCCGGCGTCGGTCTCGCGTCATGTGATAGGCGTTTGGCACCGCTCGCTGGTTGAACCCGTCACAAAGGCGCTGGCCTTTTTGAAAGCCGAAAATGCATGGGTCGTTCACGGGCAGGACGGTCTCGACGAAATAACGCTGGCGGGTGAAACAATGATAGGCATTATTCGGCGCGGCAGCATCGCTTCGCACGTGATCTCTCCGAAGGATTTTGGTCTAAAACCCGCGAGGATCGATCATTTGAAAACAGGCTCCGTAAAAGAGAGTGCAAAGATCATCCGCGAGGTCATGAGCGGGCGGCGCCGGGATGAGGCTCGCTCGCTGGTTGTCATGAACGCTGCCGCAGCTTTGGTCGTCGGAGGGCTTGCAAAGGACCCTATGCACGCTGCACGCATGGCAGAACAAAGCATCGACAGCGGGCAGGCACAAAACAAGCTGGAACGCCTGATACAGATCACTAATAAAAAATAAGCCGGTAGCACCTTTGCTCAGGGCCTTGATCAGCATCAACAATTGACCTGAAATGCTTACGCCGATCGGTTGGATATACGGAAAAATCATCGATGTTCGCAACACGCTATACGAAAAGAACGTGTTCGACTCGCGACACCTCGGCGCCCGTACGATAAGTGTCGGGAACATAACGACAGGCGGCACCGGGAAAACGCCTCTTGTTGCCTATGTAGCAGAGATCCTGGCTGCACGAGGTGAAACAGTATGCATCCTCACCCGTGGCTTCGGGCGCTCCCAGCCGAATAGGCGGGTCCTTGTGTCGGACCGCGAAACGATCCTGGCCAAGGCGGGTGACGCGGGGGATGAACCGCTGGAGCTGGCTCAAAAGCTGATCGGCAAGGCTTATGTCATTTCCGATGCGGACCGTACGGCTGCAGGCGAATGGGCCAAACGCAAATTTGATATCACGGCCTTTGTGCTTGACGATGGATTTCAGCACCGTAAGGTGCTCCGTGACCTTGATATTGTTAGCATCGATGCCATGCACCCTTTTGGAGACCGCAAGATGCTGCCAGCCGGTCGGCTGCGCGAGCCCATTACCAATCTCAAGCGGGCAGACGCCATCGTCATATCGAGAGCGGACCTGGTCGAAAATATCGACGATTTGAGGTCAGAGATCGCTACCCTAAATAAGCGGGCGCCGATATTTGTTTGCCGGAACGAGATCTCTCGCATCCGGCCTTTGAATGAACTTCGAGCCGGCATATTAGGGAACACATTTTCGGGCGAGTGGAGATCGATCGAGCAGACGGTTAAGGGGCGACCAACGAAAGTTGCGGCCTTTTGTGCTCTGGGAAACCCGGACAGCTTCTTCGAAACTCTGCGTCGAAGCACAGGTCCTGGAACACTCGGCACGTTTGACGTAGCTATTACACAAGCCTTTCGTGACCACCGACCGTATTCACAGAAGGATATCGATGCTTTACAACGGGATGTTGTGTCCAACGGTATCGATGCGTTTGTAACGACCTCCAAAGACGCTGTTAAGCTGCAGGATTTCAAGTTTGATATCCCCTGCTTTGTGGCCGATATCGAATTGAAGTTTGACGATGCGGATGATTTTGCTGAGCTGCTCTAATGTCTTTTCGCAGGCGGCGCTTTCTTATCGCCCCAATAGAACGTGCAAACTACCAGTACATACACGAGGATACTGAGAAAAAGCAGAATGAAAAAAAAGGTGATCAGCCAGCCTAGCGACGACATCTATACGGGTACCTCTTCCTTTCGGATCTCAGCTTCCTGGATCATACCGGCAACGAGGCCGCTTCGGCCCTGATGTTCGAGAATGTGCTTGTAAACAACCGTGGCGACCGCCACCACGGGGATGGATAAGAATACGCCGGGAATGCCGCCGGCCTGTTCGCCGGCAAGAACAGCGAGGATCACCGCGAGTGGATGCAGATGCATTCCGCCGCGGACTATTCTCGGGTAGGTAAAGTAGTCGTGGATTATTCGGAGTACGATAAGAAAGATCAGTACGTAAACAGCTTTGCGAGAACTGTCGGACGCGAGTGTCGTTACGGTCACAAACACACCGACCGTGAGGGGGCCGAGCAGCGGTACGAACTCCAAAACACCGGCAAGGATACCCAGTAAAAGAGCATATTTGAGGCCCAACGCGTAAAAGCCGATGGTGCAGATGGCCCAGATGATGAAACAGGAGATGAGCTGGGCCCGGGCATACGCAGCCAGTGTCGTATTGACATCTGCCATGATCACTTCGGCTCGGTAACGCCATCGCCCGGCCGGAAACATCCGCAGAATCACTAGACGAAATTGATTAACGTCCTTTAGAAAGAAAAACCCTAGGATGGGTATCAGCAGAAGCCACGGCAGGTACGTAACGGAACCGATAACGAAATTACCAACCATTCCTGTGATCTCGGTGCCGATCTCCGAGGCTCGACGGTTAAATTCTGCCTGGACCTCATCCGGAATTCTCAGCCGGTCAAACCTTCGGTTAACATCGTTGGCGCTGGTCCTTATAGCCGTGCCATAAGCCGGCAGATTCGCACCAAACTCTCTTCCCTGCTCTGCCACCTGAGGTGCTATGACCATGATCGCCGTTCCGAGTACCGTAAAGACGATCAGATATGCGATCACGATGCTGAGTGACCGGGGCATCAATTTGCCCCAGTTACGTACCTCGAACGGCAGCCTTATGACGCGAACGAGAGGATCCATCAGATACGCAAAGAAAACCGATAAAACCATCAGAAAAAACAGATAAACCAGAGAAGAAATCATGCTCTGGATAAAGCCGGCAACGAACAAAAGGGCCAGGGTCACTATGACAACACGAGCGACCGAACGTGCCGAGGGGGTTGTAGAGTCCAGATAGACCCGACGTGCCGTTTTGCGCGCCTCACGTATTGCCGCCCGTGACGGTTTTGGTGGTTCCTGACCAGCCGGCTCGTTATTGTTTGTCATGTCGATGGTTGCGTATTCGAGTACTCGACCGACTGCGGTGTTGGCGTCGGAGGGGGAGAAAGGTCGGCCACGTCAAAACGCGTCTTGAGTGAATCAATACCGGCTAGACTAGCCGCGTAATTTGAGCCCACGATCACTGCTCGTCCCGAGTCAGAAAGGACCCGCCGATTTGCATCGCCAGTCGCTGCCCGGAGCAAATTTTTATCTTCAGTATCCAATGGCGCCCCGTCGCGACGCCGAACGACATAAAGCCACGTAAACCCGGCAGTTTTCATTTGGTTGAGATCGCTCTCAAAGGAATCTAGCTTGTTCTCGATCGACGCCGGCGTCGGAGATTGCCGGCCTGATTGCAGTACTGCCTGGTTTCCAGAACACCCGGTGCTGATCGCAAGACACAGAAACAGCGTTCCGATCGATAAAGGTGCCCATATCCTGTTGATGCTACTGAACGGGACCATTTTCTTCCTCTATCTCATCAACATTAACAGGTTGTTTACGCTCCATGTCGTCAAGGACCTTTTTTTCCTCAGCGGTCTCGTCGGATTCCTGATCCGGCGGCTCACCCTTTTCCGCTCTGATCTTCAGGAGTCTGGCTTCGTCGTCTTCATACACCGTTTCGACCCAGCCGCTATCGAGGGCTTTAGCGATCATGTCGACGTTCTCTTTAGCGTCCGCAAATATGTAATTTGAGCCAAAGCGGTCCCGGATGAGCGGTGCCGGGTCCTCGATCTTACCTTCTGTCAGATCTTTGAGAAGTTTGTAGAGTTCTGGATCCTGGGAATAAAGATAATTCGGATCTAGTCCGTACACATATGAATGCTTGGTGTTGAAAAAGAAAAGTTTGGGGAAATCGTCCCATGTACAATTAAAGATACGCTCACCACGCGGTATATTGTCAGCTCCCGTTTCATCGAGCCCGGTGGCCCACTCCATTGCTCGTCGATATTTATCCGCGGGCTCATTCGAGGTAATGTTGTCGATCATACCCGGTTCGTCGAACCCCCATTTGTGAAGCCCGATCAGGTTGTAAAGCCAAAAAATACAAAGAGCGATACCGATGACCCATACAGACGCGGCCCGTGCCGCGCTCCACCAAGCCTGGCTTTCCGTCGGGGCGGAGACGTCGAGGTATGGATCGATCTCGCGCTGAAACTCGTCCGGCAATTCCGCACTCCGGGGAGCCGTAAACGCCTGCCAGCTAAAGGCGGCGAACAGTATTGCAAAAGGGGGGTAATACTCGGCGAACCGCTTCGAGCGAAATTGAGCCGCCAGCAATATCGTGGTGAACATTAAGAAAAATGCCGCTTTTTCCGGGAGCTTGCCACCGCGCGGCACAAATAGAATGTATCCGATTATCATTGCTGCAAGGGCGATCGGGAAATTCATGAGCAGCTCCATACCGCTGTATGGATACCATTCACCGCCGACAGCAACAACAAAATCGCTGCCGATCTTGAACTTCTCGGCAAAATGCTCACCAAAAAGTAAAAGGTTATTAGGAAAATACGGATTGATGATGTTGCCCAGCACGAGCCCGCCCCCGGTGTACACCAAAGGTTTCCATTCGAACCGGCGCTCATTCCACGCGATGATCAGGCTCCAAATTATCGCAGCGAAAAGCAGCAGCGGAAACAAGCTGTACGTCCAAACGAACGCAAACATCAGCGGCAGCAGCCAAACGTATTTTCGCTGAAACAGCAGATGGATACCCAACACCGTGATGATAATGGTCAACGGAGGGGCCTTGGCCATGTTCATCCTGTAATAAAATGCGTTTCCACAGACCATAATGGCTGCGAGCCATATTAACTGGAGTTTTACTCCATACCTGAAGATCAGCCAATAAACCGAGAAGATCGCGGATGTTGCAAAGAGCACAGTCGAGGCTTTTGCAGCGGTTACCGGCTCAAAAAACCATAGGAACGGGATCTGGAGCAGGTGAAATAGAAAGTGGTGATCAGCGTAGTCCCTTGGATTCAGGACCGTAAGCGGCAGCCACTCAAATGTTGGGAGCCACTTTCCCTGCTTAAAGTTCTCCCACAGAAGCGAGCTCCATTTAATATGGTAGTACCCGTCCCAGTCGCCGCAACAAATAGCATCCGTGCGGGTCTGGAGAAAGGTGATCACCATCAATATGGCTAGAAAACCAAAAATGAGATAGATAACACGGACTGCCTCTTTGGTTTCGAGGAATTCCCGCCATCCGGTCGATCTATGGGCGGGATTCTCCGGACGTTCTTCCGGCATTTCGTTTGTGACTTCTTCCATTAGCGACGACGAAAAAAAGGCAGACAAAGAAAGATCAAGCAATTGAAAAAGTAACACGAATCCTCGGGGAATATCTAGATGTACGACAGCGCCCGGGTCCCGGCCCTGCCGCGGTTGCTATTTGCGAATCGAACGTACAGAACCTAAAATCTACGACTTACCATGTACCCCAAGGGCAATTTGATGATCCGCGCCGGTGATGGCCAGCTTGAGGCTATTGTAAAGGCAGCTGAAGGGTCGAGCCGCGGCATTGGAATCGTGTGTCATCCGCATCCGCTTGGCGGCGGAACAATGCACAATAAGGTCGTCTTTCGTGCGGCGGCGGGTCTTGGAGATGCAGGGCTGACGACGATCAGGTTTAACTTCAGCGGCGTTGGAGCTTCTACGGGCGAACATAATGACGTAGAAGGTGGTAAAGCGGACGTGAGACAGGTGCTGGACTATGTGGCGACAGGATATCCGGGAGCCGACATCATCCTAGCCGGATTCTCGTTTGGTTCCCGCACGGGAATGGCGGTTGGAA
>JBHENG010000009.1:18335-24737 GCA_046262195.1 Pyrinomonadaceae bacterium
TCCTCGAGTTTCCCGGTTGATCAGCATCGGGACGCCTGTTGATAAATATGGTGACTATGAGTTTCTGGTGTCCAATCGAAAGCCGATTCTTTTTGTTCACGGAGACACGGACGAATTTGGTTCAATCGGCAATTTGCGGCGGCTGGTTGATCAAGTTGCCAAAAATGCTCAAGCAGAGCTAGTGGTCTTCTCAAGCTGCGGCCACTTTTTTGATGATCACCTGAACGAGCTGCGCGACACAATCCGCACATGGACCGAAAAGCAACTGTCGGGCTGATAAATACCATGAGTACAGACAACACGGCCAGCCGCGATGCTGCCATTCGATTAACGATGATGCCCCGTGACACAAACGCACACGGAACGGTCTTTGGCGGTGTAATACTAAGCTATATTGACGTCGCCGGCGGAGTAGAAGCCGTGCGGCATACCCGACACAACCGTTTCGTAACCGTCGCCATGAAAGAAGTTATCTTTCATGAACCCGTGTTCATTGGCGATCTCGTGAGCTTTTACGCAGAAACGATGAAGGTCGGCAACACGTCGGTTACGATCCATGTCATTGTGGAAGCGGAGCGATTTGGCACGCCAGGCGTAAAAGTAAAGGTCACGGAGGCCGTGGTGACTTTTGTAGCTATTGACGCGAAGGGCGAAAAAATGAAGATCGGGTGAGATCAGCATTGTCGCTCGTAGCTTTCTATCTCTTTGGGAAGCCATTAACGCAGAGGCGCTATCCTGATAAAACGCAGATATTCCAAGGATAGATCTCACCCTCAAAGCTTCAGTTGACACGTGCTGTTGATGCAGACACGGCCCGGCAAATGTTCAAATTATCACACTTGCGATTCCCAGTTGAGTTGTGCCAAAGTCAGATAAATACATTATCAGGAAATAATACAGGGGGGTATTTTTATGCCACATATTATCGCCGAAACGGCGAATGGAAAGATCGCCTTCGATGCTGAGGCGGACAAAAAGCTTGTCCTCGCGATCGAGGACAGTGGGATAGACATTCTACATCGCTGCGGCGGCAACGCACGGTGCACAACGTGCCGTGTGGAGGTGCTCGACGGTGATCCGGGTCCAATCCTTGACGACGAACGCGCTATTTTGGCCACGAAAACAGATCTTAACGAGCGGACACGGCTTTCGTGTCAAATTCGGTTGATGGACGACCTGCACATAAATGTTGTAAATCAGGCAAGCGTCAAGGGAATAGACCCAGGGCCCCGTCCCGAGGATTGATGCCTTAGACGCGAACGGCGACGCCGGTGATATTAGGGTAATTGGAACAGAAGACTATCAGGGAGATGAACACATGGGTTTGAAAACTACTTACACAGCACGAAGCTTTGATCTTAGCGATCTTACAGGTATTTCTAACGAAACGCTCGCAATGCATTTCAAGCTTTATGAGGGATACGTGACCAACACAAACACGCTGAACCAGCGTATCGCGGATCTAATTGGCGGCGGCAGTCTGGATGCGACCCAGACCGCGGCCTTTAGCGAATTGAAACGAAGATTTGGGTTTGAATACAACGGCATGGTTCTGCACGAGTATTATTTCGAGAATATGACCAAGAACGGCACCGGCGATCCAACAGGAGGTTCGGCGTTCAAAGCGGCCGCAGAAGAAAGTTTTGGAAGCTACGAGATCTGGAAGGCAGATTTCGTAAATACGGGTAAGATGCGAGGCGTTGGTTGGGCAGCGACCTACCAGGACCCGTCAAATGGGGCGATATCAAATCACTGGATCAACCTGCACGAAACAGGTAATGTCGCCGGTTATACGCCGATCCTGATAATGGATGTTTGGGAGCACGCATTCATTAAGGACTATGCTCCGGCGGACCGCCCGAAATACATAGAGGCCTTTTTCTCAAACATCAACTGGGATGCCGTAAACTCGCGTCTGTCGAATGCCAGCAGCGCAGCGGCTTGACAGACCAAGCGTAGTACAAGTGCCGGAGGCTGCCAGTGCACTGGCGGCGACGGTACTTCATCGTTTGTTTTCCGAATGTTAATATCGTCTTGTGGCCACCTCACAATCCGTTCTTATCAATAAGTTTGTTCAGAAGAAACGCGAGCGGCTCAAAAAGCCCGACTGGCTGAAGATCAAGCTGGGCGACCCGCGTAACCAAAACGCGGTTCTTGAGTTGATCGAAGGACTGAATCTGCACACGGTGTGTCAGGAAGCCCGGTGCCCGAATATTTTCGAGTGCTGGACCGACAAGACAGCTACGTTCATGCTGGGTGGCGACACCTGCACCCGGCACTGCGGTTTTTGTGCTGTCAATAAAGGCAAGCCGATGGATCTTGACCCGATGGAACCGACCCACGTCGCCGAGGCGGTTAAACGTCTCGATCTCGCCCATGCAGTAATCACCTCGGTAAACCGTGACGATCTGCCCGACGGCGGCTCTATGCATTGGGCCGAAACCATTCTGAAAGTCAGGGAAATGAATCCCACCTGCAAGGTCGAGGTTCTCATCCCGGATTTTAACGGCGACGAAGATGCACTGAATAATGTACTGCAGGCCCGACCGGACGTGCTCAATCACAACACTGAAACTATCGCTCGGCTGTATCGACGGGTTCGCCCCGATGCCAGGTATCAACAGACCCTTGAGCTTCTGGACCGCTCCGCGCAATGGCGCGACGCTCGGGAGCCGGGAATGAAAACCAAAAGCGGCATTATGGCCGGGCTCGGAGAAACCTTCGAAGAAGTCGTTGAACTGATGAAGGACCTGCGGTCTGTCTCGTGCGACATAATGACGATCGGGCAATACCTGCAGCCGTATGAAAGGCGTTTACCAGTGGAACGTTACGTGACGCCCGAGGAATTTGCCGAGTGGAAAGCGATCGGTGAAGGGATGGGCTTTAAACATGTCGAGTCTTCGCCATTAACACGCTCCTCTTATCATGCACGCCAGCAAACAGAGTCGGGTGAAACCGCGATGGACCTTTGAGTTTACAAACCGGAGAAGGACAGATGATGAACGAAGAAGACAATCTGCGAGCCATCGAGATCTTGAACAACATAATGGAGCTGGAACTCGCGGGCGTCGTCCGTTATACCCATTACTCGCTAATGGTTTATGGCTACAACCGCATACCAATCGTTTCCTGGCTAAAAGGTAACGCGGATGAGAGCCTGACACATGCGTATAAAGCAGGTGAGATCGTCACGCTGCTTGGGGGCCACCCGTCGCTTCGCATCGGATCGCTGCTCGAAACTCAAAAACATGACATCGGTGATATTTTACGGGAAAGCCTTGAGCAGGAGCGTTCGACACTGCTGGCATATTACGAACTTCTTCGTCTGTCGGAAGGAAAGTCCGTTCTCCTGGAAGAATACGCACGTGAAATGATCGTCCTCGAGGAACTGCATCTGGACGAAGTGAATAAAATGCTCCGTAAACCCGGCGAGCTGCACGCGTTTAACGAGTGATCCTGTGAACCTCTTCGCAACTGAGCGGCTTTCGCTCCGCGAGATAACATCGGGTGACGCGGGCTTTGTTGCCGAACTACTCAACACACCGAAATTCCTTAAATATATCGGCGACCGAGGGGTTCGATCGAGCACTGAGGCGGCCGAGTTTATCGAAACCCGCTATCGCCAAAGCTACATCGACCACGGTTATGGTTTGTACGCCGTGGACCAACTTGCTGACCGGTCCACGATCGGCATTTGTGGTTATGTCCGACGAGAGTCGCTTGCGGGCCCAGACCTCGGCTTTGCCTTTCTTCCGGCGTACGAGAGAAGAGGATTCGGATTTGAATCTGCCTCTGCGACCTTAAATTATGGCCGTGATCAGCTGGGGTTTCACCGCGTTTTTGCCATAACTACTCTATACAACGACGCATCGGTGGCCTTGCTTTATAAGCTCGGTTTCACTTTTGATTGCCTTATGGACGATGGAGTGGCTGCGATCAAGCGGTTCGCGATCGATCTATAGCCGAACTGTGGAGCCATGGTGTGAGCTTCCAGAGGGGTATTTACAAACACCGTGCTTGTTCCCGATAATTGACGACGTGGTTGACTCATTCTAGCGATATTCTATGACTTTTGGCCTTATCGCCGGTAACGGTAGATTTCCTTTTTTGGTTATTGAAGGCGCGAAAGCGGCCGGAGTGTCGATGGCAGTGGTTGCCATCAAAGAGGAAACGGACCCGCGGATTAGTGAGGCGGCGTCAAACGTCGTCTGGGTAGGAATCGGCCAGCTAGGCAAGATGATTTCGTTCTTTAAGGAGAACGGAGTAAAAAAAGCCATTATGGCTGGTCAGGTTAAGCACGTGCAGATATTTTCTGGAGCACTGCCCGACCTAAGAATGGTCAAGATGCTCTGGAGTTTGCCTCGCCGAAATACCGATGCATTGATCGGGGGCGTGGCGGGCGAACTGGCGAAAGAGGGTATACAGCTGATCGACTCGACGCATTTTATTCGCGACCAGCTGGCTCCGCAAGGTGTACTCACCAGGCGAAAGCCCACCGATCTGGAAGCGGGCGATATAGAGTATGGGCTTCAGATCGCCGGCGAGATCGCCCGACTCGACCTCGGGCAAACAATTGTGGTGCGCTCAAAGGCCTGCGTCGCCATCGAAGCAATGGAAGGAACCGATGCTGCCATCTCACGCGCAGGCCAGCTTGTTAAGGGGAAACTAACGGTGGTCAAGGTAGCAAAGCCGGACCAGGACATGCGGTTCGATGTGCCGGTCGTCGGTGTTCCAACGATCCAAGCAATGATCGACGCGGGAGCGACATGTCTTTCGGTAACCGCGGGCAAGACGCTTGTCTTTGATAGGCAAGAAATGCTTGAATTGGCCGACAAGAACAAGATCTGCATAGTTGGGTCATGAACCTTTCTTTAACTGATTGCGTAGAATACTGGTTCCGTTTAGAAGAGATAAACACAGAGGGCACAAAAAGGGAGGACTCGAGAAGCGCATTGCAATGCGCCATGTCCCCTGCAGTTTTTGCCTTGAAAGTCTTGGAGAGAAGATGAAAAGAAACCTATTTGCATTACTTTTATTGACCACGCTGGTATTCCAGCCTGCTGCATTTGCTCAGACGGTCCAGGTCAAGATCACGCCCGCCGAGCGCAAGATTGCTGAAAATGTCACCGCAAAGCAGCTGAGCGATTACCTTCACTTTGTTGCTTCGGATGAGATGGAAGGCCGCGATACGCCCTCGCGTGGGTTGGATCTCACCGCGAAATTTATCGCTATGAACTTATCTAGGTGGGGCTTCAAACCCGCGGGCGACGATGGCACCTTCTTTCAGAACATTGCTGTGTCAACTACGAAGGTCAACCCGGCAGCTACGACGATGACCATCGACGGCAAGACTCTCGTATGGGGCACCGACTACCTCGCGACCCCGTCGGCCGCAAGCGTGCCGAGTGCTCCGGTCGTGTTTGGCGGTAATGGCTGGGCGATCAAGGCTCGGAATATTGACGCTCTAAAGGACGCGGAGGTCACAGGTAAGATCGTCGTCCTGTATATGGAAAATTTGCCGCCCGGAATGAATCTTCAGCAGTTGCGGGCATTGGGGCGTTCCGGGGTCGATTATGTCGATCCAGTGTCAAATGCGCGTGCAAAAGGTGCTGCAGGGGTCATTCTGCTGCCTACGCAACAAACGATCACCAATTGGGACCGCAGCCGCACCACGCGAGAGCAGGGTGGCGCCTTTGGAGTTGATAAGCTGCGTCCTGCATCGGCACCGTTCCCGGTGGTCGTTCTGTCTCAGGCTGCGGCAAATGACCTTCTTGCGGGTACGGGCAATGATCTCGCCGCCGTCGTTAAGGCCTATCCGCAGGGACCCCCCCTGTCGATCAACCTCAACAAGGCCGCTGCTGTGAATGTCGCGGCCACATCCGTCGCGACCAAGACACAAAATGTAGTTGCCATTTGGGAAGGCAGCGACTCGGTTCTTAAGAATGAAATGGTCGCGATCGGCGCGCATTATGATCACGTCGGCATAAACCCCAACGCTCCGGGCCCGGACAAGATCTGGAACGGTGCCGATGATGACGGGTCGGGTACGGTTGCAGTTCTCGCTATCGCGGAAGCCCTGGCCAAGGCTCCTGCTCGTCCTAAGAGATCCGTGCTGTTCGTTTGGCACTGCGGAGAGGAAAAGGGCCTATGGGGCAGCGAATACTTCAACAAGTTCCCGACGGTCGATATCAAGAACGTTATCGCCCAGCTTAACATCGACATGATCGGCCGTAGTAAGAAAGATGGCGATACAAACCCTCGTAACAAGGACCTTACCGGCCCTGATGGCGTCTATGTGATCGGGTCGGAAATGATGAGTTCAACCCTCGGGTCGATCACCAGGGGCACTAATGACGCGTTCCTCAAACTTGGGTACGATTACAAGTATGATGACCCGAAAGA
>JBHENG010000009.1:24747-25468 GCA_046262195.1 Pyrinomonadaceae bacterium
TCGGTTCTTTTTTAGATCAGATCATTTTAATTACGCCGTGAATGGGATCCCGATCGCATTCTGGTTCTCGGGCGTTCACGAAGATTACCACGGCGCCGGTGATCATCCTGAAAAGATCGATTATCAGAAGATGGAAAAGATCGCTCGGACCATCTTTCTCACCCTCTGGGAACTCACGGATCTAAAGGAAAGGCCGAGAGTGGACAAGCAGCTTCCGCCGGAGCTAGCCTCGAGGAATTAGCCACGCATTCAAAAAATTTTTCATTCCAGGCTGTTGATAAGGAACCGTGTGTATATTTGAAACGATGCCGATGCCAAGGCGTACGTGAATTTACCGGTTGCTCGCGCTTGAAACACTGTCCAGCACCAATTTATAGGCGGCCGACTTGCTCATGCCGAACTCTTTCGCCGCCCGCTTCAAGGCGGCCTTATGGTCGTGGCCCTCGAGTTCGAGCTCAGCGACCCGCTCCAGCAATGTTTTCGTGCCCGGCGGCACCTTTGGATTAGGATCTCCGGCTGCGACTGAAAGCACGATCTCCCCTTTTACGCCTACGGATTCGAAATGCCCTTTCAGTTCCGATAGCCGTCCCCGATGGGTTGTTTCATGCAGCTTTGTCAGTTCTCGACCTACCGCGGCCGGCCTGTCCCCTAGGATCTCGAGGCAGTCCCCGAGACATTTGATAAGACGATGTGGTGCCTCATAGAAAACGAGTGTGGCGGG
>JBHENG010000009.1:25496-41033 GCA_046262195.1 Pyrinomonadaceae bacterium
CTGCACGACCAGGTACGCCGGGTCACAAATGCCCGGTGTACCCGCGTCCGTTACGACAGCGATCGAGTCTCCTTGGACCAGGCGATCGGCCAGCTCGTCCGCGCGTTCCTGTTCATTATGTTCGTGATAGCTAATTAGGCGATTCGAGATGCGAAAGTGGTTCAGCAGATTCCGAGTGTGACGCGTATCTTCACAGGCGATCAGGCTTACTGATCTCAGTATCTCGATCGCACGGAACGTCATGTCCTGCAGATTGCCGATCGGTGTCGCCACTAAATAGAGAATGCCCGGGATAATCTTGAGCTCCTACCGAAGTTGTCTTAACAATAAGCCTGGTTAAGCCGGAATTTCAAAGATCAGAAACAAAAAAGAGGCTGTCCGATTACTTAGATCGGACAGCCTCTTACATGGGAGGTATAAAGGCCGTTGGCACCACCCAACTGCAGAGCTGAGTAGTGCGCGTCCGAAAACGTTTAACCTAATGCGTCAGATGGTTTGCTTGTCTATCGGACAGTGCATTCGCGGCACAAATTCGGGCGCCAGATTGGATCTTCCCTTCGAGAATATCGAGCTTGTCCGCGGACGTGATCACCCGCTTTCGAAGTTCCTGCATAGAGATACCTGGCTGGTCAGCCACGATCAAAGCCGCGACGCCCGAAACATAAGGCGTAGCCATCGAGGTACCGGACGCTTCGCGGTACGCATTTTTTAACCAGGTGGAGAGGATGTCCTTACCCGGGGCGGCGACGTGGACGGACTTGATCCCATAGTTAGAAAATCCGGCGAGCTTATCATTACGGTCGAGAGCGGCAACGCTGATGACGTTGGGCAGATCGTAATTTGAAGGGTAGTGAGGGCGTCGCTCATTGTTCGAACCGTCGTTACCGGCGGCTGCCACAAAGAGGATCCCAGCTTCACCAGCGGCCCGGATGGTATCTTCGAGTGCTCTGGAATATGAATTAGACCCCCAGCTTGCGCTGATGATGCGCAGATTGACACCTTTTTTCTTTCGGTCTATCGCGTAGTTGATTGCCTCGATCGCGTCATTCGTCGAGCCAAAACCGCCGCGGCCGAGGAATTTGAGCGGCATTATTTTTACATGCCAGTTGATGCCGGCAACACCCTCGCTGTTATCGCCTTCTGCTCCTATGATGCCGGCACAATGCGTTCCATGGCCGTTGTCATCCATCGGGTCGGCGATAGTGTTTGTGCCGTTGTAACCGTTCTCATCATTTATTGGCCCAAGCTCATCGTCCACGTATGCTGGCAAGCTGTCCGGCCTCGTCCACATATTTTCGCGCAGGTCAACGTGCTCATAATCTACCCCGCTATCGAGCACGGCAACTACAACCTCATCGCTGCCTTGTGTTTTGATCCAGGCCTTTAACGCGTCGATATCAGCCCGTTTGGTACCGCCATCCTGTCCAAGATTGTTAAGCGCCCATTGCTCTTCGAACAGCGGATCACTTGGTACTAACGTCGAAGACTCTCGATGTACCAGATAGCGTGACGCGTCTTTTTGGATCGGGTCATCCAATTTGATCTGAAAATTCGGTTCGGCGTAGGCGACCAGATCGGTCATCGCTGCATAGTGCGCCGCAGAGGTTTGCACATCACCGTCATCCATGTCATCGATCACTGTCAGGCCGGCCACAGATTCGATCTCGTCCGATAGCTGATCGTTCTTGGAGAGCGTGACTGACCGGATGCGGTCAAGTGAAACGCCCGGTCTGAAACGAACTAGCAGTTCTGGTGCGCGATTGCTGGTCGAGCTTTCCCGGGTTTCTACCCGTTGACGGCGCTGGGCGGATCCATCCCGCACCCTTAACGAACTTCGCCAGCGATCGATCTGACCCAAAACGGCGGCAATGGTGATCAATAGAACGGCCAGGCTGACATGTATCCAAACATTACTGCGGTTCATCTTACTACTCCCGTCTATGATTGTATGACGTAATTGGCTCCGTTAAAGTTGTGCAGGCGAAGCTGATACTTGTCCGCCCGGTACTCGTACCGTTTATCCCGCGCCTTGAGTCGAATCTGCCAGCCGCTCGATATCATTTGGGCGGACATCTCGCCATCGACCGGGGCTCCGAGCGACATATCAGGAAAATCCCTTTCCGACACCTCAGCGATTTCGACGTCATTCACGTCGAGCTCCAACCGCTGCGAGAGATCTGTTTTAGCCATTTCGGCGGCGTGGTCTTTAGTCAAACGCATACATTCTCAGCCAACCTCAATCTTGCAATGTCTACGAAAACAAGTCAACGAAAGTTCGGATCACGTGACGACTCTTTGCCTCGAGAGGTTGCGGGTGATCTCAACAAGAGCCGGAATGATGAAAGTGGCACAGGCAATCCCGAGCAGCATACCGGTCAGAAGACGCGACAGGTGTGTGTTTCCCCACACGCCGAACATCGTAAGTGACCAGTCGACCGTGATCGGTATGATCGATAGGAACAGCCAGAAACGAGCGGGAGGGTTAACGTCGGCGATGGGATGCCACATCGGGTAAATGGCAAAACCAAGGAGGAGTCCAAAATACACTCCGAAGCACCTTGAGCAGACGCCAAATTGTTCGCCGAAAACGTGGAATGAACGATCAGAGATCTGGTGGCAAAAAAAGCCGAAAAAACTATAAAGTGGGGTTGCAACTACTATCGCGCCCGTCGCACGTGCCAGCGGCGCAACAAGGATAGCGGTAACCCACAACAGGACAACAATAGCTCCGACCATCCACACGCGAAACGCCTGTTTCTGAAACTCGCGGGCGTGGTCATTAGACACGTAATCGTGGGTCATGATCTGCTGCCTACCTCGGAACCCGCCTAGAACCGTATCACGGCGTCTGGGCCGCCTTCGACATGGACCGTGTCGACGAAGCGGATGCTCTTGGAATCGGTTGTCATGACTACAGAATGTGTCCTCTTGCCTGAGCCAAAGAACCGTACGCCCCGCAGTAGAGCTCCGTCCGTAACGCCAGTAGCTGCAAAGATAATGCGTTTGCCCGGCGCAAGATCATTTGTATCGTAGATCTTGTCCGGGTCATTGATGCCCATATCCTTTAGCCGCTCCATGACCTCCTCGGCCGGCGGCACCTTGGACTTGTCGACGCCCAGACGATCCGGATCGAACACGAGTTTTGCCTGTATCTCGCCATTAAGGCACTTCATGGCAGCCGCGGTAATAACGCCTTCAGGCGCACCGCCGATGCCCATCAGGGCGTGTATGTTGGTCCCGGCAACGGCCGCTGAAATGCCGGCCGAGAGATCACCGTCCGAGATAAGGCGTATGCGTGCTCCGGCGGCGCGAACCTCGTCAACGAGGGCCTTGTGTCGTGAACGGTCAAGGCAAATAACCGTCAGATCGTCTACATCACGGCCCAGTCGACGGGCTATATTCTTAAGATTCTCTGTTACTGGAGCCTCGATATCGACAGCGCCCTTGCAGGATGGGCCGACGACGATCTTGTCCATGTAAATGTCGGGAGCGTAGAGCAGGCCGCCGCGTTCAGCGGCCGCCAGCACCGCGATCGCGTTATTCGCACCCAGGGCGCAGAGATTTGTACCTTCCAGCGGGTCGACGGCGATATCCACCTCAGGAAATTCGCTGCGGGCCTCTTCGGAAAAATTGCCGCCCCCGAGCTCTTCGCCGATGTAGAGCATTGGAGCTTCATCCCGTTCCCCCTCGCCTATAACGATCCGCCCCCGCATGGGAACTGAATCCATGACTTCGCGCATGGCTTCGACCGCGACATGGTCGGAATATTTGCGGTCGCCCTGCCCCATCGTCTTGGCGGATTCGATGGCCGCTGCCTCGGTCACGCGCAAGAAATCGAGGGACAATTCACGCTCAGCTTTCGGATTTTTCATTCAGATTTCCTTAGGAAAATATTGGCCTAAACCTATGTTATGGAACGCATTTTATCACTTGTCCGTCTTGATTTGACAAGTTAGGCTCTGGATATTACGGTTTTAGTTTGGCTTTTGGCCGATCGACAGGAGAATTCCTAATTTAATGACCTATATCGTCACAACGCCGTGTGTGGAATGTAAATACACCGACTGCGCGGCCGTATGCCCCGTCGAGGCATTTCACGAGACGCCCGACCGGCTTTTGATTAACCCTGACACCTGTATCGACTGTGATGCGTGCCTTCCGGAATGCCCTGTTGAAGCGATCTTTTCTGACATGTCGATCCCAGAGGAATATCTCGATTGGCTCGGTAAAAATGCTGAGGCCGAAAACTTTCCGATCATCAGCGTAAAACAACCGGCCTTAATGGGTCCTGGTTGTACCGGTCCACCCGAATAAAGAATTAAAGCAGTGAGGAGAAACGGTTAATTGGCCGTCTCTTTTTATTTCCACCTAATGCCAAGTCTAAGATTTATGGGTGAACTAACGGTGCGGATTGGCGTTCTACCCACCGAGTAGCGGGAATTTAACAGGTTCTCGACGGCTCCATAGATCTCTATTCTTTCTCTGAAACTGCGGGATGCGAACAGATCGACTTGCGAGTAAGGCTCAAGCCGAAACAGATTGAGATCATCGTCATACTGATTGCTGGAACCCCGGAACTGAGCGGCGAGCGTCCAACGCGCGTAAGAATATCTTACTTGTGCAGTGAATTGGTGGCGAGCGACCTGCGGAATCCTTAGGCCCTCGATCCGTTGATTAGACGGGAAACTCACTACCATAGAATCTGCCAGAAGATACCCTCCACTTACGGACAAATGTCTGTATCTGACTTCGCCCTCTATTTCGACGCCGCGGGATCGGTTTTGCCCGGCATTCTTCCGTTGCCGCGTTATTAAAGCCGCGGAACTGGAGAGTGTGACATTCGACACAGGGTCGTCCACCACGGTCGAGAACGCGGTAGCTCTTAGTGACGATCGTCTGGCACTGATCATGACCCCGCCTTCCCCATTTAATGCGTGCTCCGCTCGGAGATCTGAATTCAACAACGTCAATACATTCCCGACACGAAAGCTCCGATAAAGTTCATTGAGCGTCGGCGAACGAAAGCTCTTGGAAACGGTTGCGTAGAGAGCGATGCGGTCCGACGCGTGATAAAGCAGGGACGCCTGGGGGCTGATCGCATGTTCGACCCGATCGGCAAATGCATCTACAGTCGATCTCCCACCCGATGACGGCCGGGTAGAGCTTTGAGCACCATAATTTTTCCATTGGTCATAGCGTACGCTTCCAGCCAGGACGACCCGGCGCCCGAACCTAACCAGGTCCTGAACAAATGCTCCAACCGTCTTTTGCTTGCCGCCGGCTGACACGATCGAGGATGGTGTTTCATTCACAAAAACCGTCTCATCGCTAAAACCGCGGACGATCTTCAGCTCGATACCGCCAACGATCGTATGGTCGCCGTGAACTGCCGAAAGCTGGGACGATAACCCGAAATTTGTTGGGGATACACGCTGAATACGGATCAAGCCCTCACTGGTGCGCGAAGCATTCACAGCCGAAAAGACCTGGTCATATACCTGATCGGCGGCATACACGCGCCAGCTCACGGATACTTGAGAAAAGACTCCGGTAAGCGTACCAGCCTCCAGGTCGCCCCCAGTCAAGATCTGCCGAGTATGGGTGCGGTTCGTTTGCAGCCCAGTGCCATTGGTTCGAACCTCACCGAAATAGGACGGCCGGATGAAGAGGGAGGCATTTCTCGTGAGGCTTCTCGACACGCGTGCAGCCAAATTAGTGCTCCGAACACCCGCAAGAGAATCTACAGGACCCCGCGCAACCTCTTCTATCGGAATAAACCCTGCAGTTCGAAAACTTCCTATCGTTACGTCTGCCGACCAGTTATCCGATCTAACGCCGGCGAAAGCTGATCCGGAAAGAGTTTTCTGTGTGCCGGCAAAAACATCTGCTGCGAATATGATTTTATCGTCGACCCTGCGCGGAATGATGTTTACGGCACCGCTTAGGCCTGCGTCCCCATAGAGACTCGAGGCACCTCCGCGAAGCACCTCGACCCACTCTACCGCGATCGGTGAAACTCGGTTCCACTGCACCCAGCCACCGAAAGGGTCGTTCAACGGAACTCCGTCAAAAAGCACGATCGATCGACTGGCCCCGCTGGAACCAACGCCACGCAGGGAAACGCCTTGGGTCGTCGGATTGGCGTTTCGGCTGCTCGACCGGCGAAATATGGAGAATCCAGGTGCCTGCCGCAATACATCGTCCAGCGTCGGCGCAGCGGACGACTCAATATCTGTACGTTGGAACGTCACAATGCTTGCCGCAGTGTCGCCCATGCGCGTTTCTGTCCGTGTAGCGGTAACTACGACTTCTTCGCGAATGGGAACCGGTGTTGGACCCGGGTTCTGAGCGCGAACGGTTCCGATCATCGCGAAAATAAGACAAAGCCCAACCAACAACCTCATAAAAACAGTGCAAGCGGGAAACGACGTCCGTTTAGCAGTATATAATCACGGGCCCGCCGCGAGCATCCCGCCTGATTGATTATGTTTGACGACGTCACCGAACAACCACGGGTGAGCCATCGAAGCAAATGGTGAACTAGTGCCGCCGCTGTGGATGTGGTCACTTCAACTCCTTCCACGAGAGTGGTAGTGCCCAGAACGCGCTCGACTTAGCGTCCTCTCCGTTCAAATGGGTTCCTCTGCTCTACCGTGGCGTGCTACGAACAAACATCTCTACATATACAAGCTGCTTTCGTGTGTATCGCCAAAGTGCGATGTGGATCCCGACCCGATCGCTCCCGGCTTTCATGGGTTGCAGAAATGCTCGGCCTGCTCGATCTGAAGGGGGGAAATCGTGGATTTCCCACTGTCCTCGCTGTCCAATTATTTGGACCATCAAAAATGAAACCCCGCCAAACTATAGTCGCACACGGAAAGCTACTTTCACCCTCACCATACCGAGGATCTTTGGGAAAACCCACCCAATTCGATCTTCTTTAACAGCAAACGGACTTGCCACAGCCGCGAAAGATCTCGCCGATTGATTAATTGGACAATGTTAGCGATAGCCTGACCAAAAGACATTTTAGCGGTGGATCTCGGGTAATCGCTGGCCGTAGACCTAATAAGCTGAATATGCAACAGAATATCGCGATAGTCGGCTCAGGCTTTTTGGGGATGACCCTCGCCAAGCGGCTGGCCGACGCGGGCGCTAACGTAACGCTCTTCGAATCTGCGGGCGAGATCGGCGGGCCGGCATCCGTCTGGCGGATCGGCGATGTGGTATGGGATAAGCACTATAACGTCGTGCTTGCCTCGGATAAATATACGCGAAGCATAATTGAGGAGCTCGGGCTAGCTAACGATCTGCGGTGGGTAGAGGCGAGGGTTGGCTTCTACAGCGACGGCGAATTGGTTTCGATGTCGAACACGATGGATTTTCTAAAGTTTCCGCCCTTCGATCTGATAAACAAAATTCGCTTGGGGCTCACCATTTTCTACGCATCCCGCGTCAAAGACCTTCGACGTCTCGAACAGATCACAGTAGAACAATGGCTGACGAAGCTGTCCGGCAAAAAGACATTCGAAAAGATATGGAAACCGTTACTAATGGCTAAACTGGGAGAGGCCTATGAGGAAACAGCAGCCTCGTTCATCTGGGCCTCGATACAGCGAATGTATTCAGCCCGCCGATCTGGAATGAAGTGGGAACCTTTCGGTTATGTAAGGGGCGGCTTTGCCCGCCTCCTGGAGCGGTTTGGTGAAGCATTGGTCGAGAGCGGAGTAGAGATCCGCTTGAATTCAAAGGTGGAAGCCATCGAGCGGCTGGCGAACGGCAAGATCAAGGTCACTATCCCCGCGGCGCGACGGCATCATGACGTTAAACCGACCGTCGTACGGCCAAAAACAAAATATGCATCATTCACGGCTGCTTCAGCCGTCGCACCGGGTTATTCGGGCGCGTTCCTAACAGAGCCCGAGGTCGGCACGGGCTGTGTAGTAACGATGAGTCCAGAATCAACAGTGTCCTATTTCGACAAGGTAATCGTGACCTGCCCTTCCAACATCGCAGCAAAAATGCTCACGCAAATCGACGAAAGGGAGAGTCAGATGCTTGAGAACATCCGGTATCAAGGGATCTTGTGTGCGTCGGTAGTGCTGAAGTGTTCGCTGTCTAAATACTACGTCACACATATCACGGATGAAACTCCGTTTACAGGCATTATCGAAATGTCGGCGATCGTGGATAAACGAGAGTTCAAACAGGACGCCGTGGTGTATTTGCCAAGATATGCTGCCCCCGACGATCAGCTTTTCGACAAGAGTGATGACGAGATCGAAACAATATTCCTGAACGCTCTTGAAAAGATGTATCTCAACTTCCGGCGAAATGACGTTGTGGCATTCAAGGTGTGGCGCGTTCGGCAGGCATTTTCCATCCCTCTGCTCAATTATTCCCAAAGTCTGCCAGACATGAGGACCTCCGTCGAGGGCGTATATATTGTGAATTCATCACACATTGTTAACGGTACCGTTAACATAAACGAAACAATTCGATTGGCAGAAAGTTTCTTCACCCGTGAGCTTCAAAAAGATCTGTGAAACGGATAGCCGGCGTATCGCTGGATCTGTACACCAATGGTTCCACACTCGATGGAATGCTCTGCCATATCACGCCCGGGATAGAATGCGCGTCCTGCCGAACAATTATGACCAGCGGATATATGCCATTGGAAAATTACATCGCAGCGAACTACACTATTCAGATCGACAAAGAATTCCATTTGGAAAACGTTTATCTACTGAGACGCGAAACATGATGATCGAAGCGATCGACCCGAAGATCACTGAAAAACCGTCTGAGCGATGCACCCGGTGCGATCGCGTGGTAGAACACTACAACACCTTTCTGATGCCAACAAACGAGGCCGAAGTGATCTGCTGGGAGTGTCTGGAACGTGGAGAAAAAGGTTTTAACGCCAAACGCGACTTCCACCGTGACACACGAGGCGGCGTGATTAAACCAAGATAGATGGCGATCCGGAAGATCACTGAGTACCCCGCGCAAGTCCTCGCCGAGACTGGCAAACCCGTTACCACCTTCGATCAGCAGCTCGCAGACCTTTGCTCCGACATGTTTGAAACCATGTACGACGCTGAAGGAGTGGGATTGGCTGCACCGCAGATCGGACTTAGCCTGCGCCTTTTTGTCATGGACTGTGAAGGAATAAAGCTGGTCGCCGCCAACCCGCAGGTGATAGCGACCGAAGGAGAACAATCGGGTCAGGAAGGCTGTTTATCTATCGGCAAGGTCCCGGCCGTGGTCGCCCGACCGCAGAAGGCTTGTCTAAAAGCCCAGGATCTTTCGGGCGATTGGTTTGAGCGCGAGGCCGAGGGTTACGCTGCCCGTGCGTTTATGCACGAGACGGACCATTGCAACGGTAAGCTGTTCATAGATCATCTGCCGAAGCTGAGGCGGGATATGATCATAAAGCGGTTTAAGAAGGAAAAGAACTGGAAATAGCATGAAAGTCCTTACCTGATCCTCTTTACCTACAGACCTCTGATCATTTCCGTACGAATAGTGCTCTATAAACGGGCAAATCCTTAGCCTCAACCGCAAGTTCTCGCTCCGTTCGCACTGGAAACGGATTTTCATCAATGTCCTTCTGTTGTAATCGCGGCTCTGATCTCAGAAGCTCCAACATCTCGTCTGACAGGAACTTGATATCGGTTTGAACAAAGATCTGGCCGCCCCCACTGAGCTTCGACAGGACGGCGCCAATCAATTCTGGAGTGACCATCCGGCGCTTAGCATGTTTTTTCTTGAACCACGGATCGGGAAATTGGATCGTGGCCATTTGCAGAACCCCGTCAGGTATGACCTCGAGCAGCCGGTCAAGCCAGATCATTGCGTTACAGAACGCATAGTGGAGGTTGGCCAGGCCTGCCTCGGCCGCGAGACGACTAGCCTCCCTCACCAACGGCTCCCTAATCTCCACGCCGAGGAAATTCCACATGGGCTGCAGTTCGGCCATCCGCAGTATAAATCGTCCACGGGCACTGCCGATATCAAGATGCAGCGGCCGATCCGGTTTTGCAAAGACAGCGGCTAGGTCAACGGGCGTTGGCTCTTGCCGATAATACGGCGAAAGCGGATTTACGTGCTGATGTACGCGAACGCGAGCCATTTCCCTAAGCTCGACCCAGCATTATCATGCTGGTGAACAAACAACCGCCGATATAGATAGCGACGGCCGCTATACCAAGCAATTGAACCGGCCTTCGTGCCAGACGCGGATCAACATAAGCGTCGGCGGTGATCTGCAGGAGTCCGTAAACTGCACCCGTCACCAGCCCGCCGATATGGCCATAATTGTCTACGACCTGGAACAACAAGAGCCCAAAGATCAGGATAATCGCAATATTGGTCAAAAGACTCTTGCGAAATTCGGCCGTCACAAATTGCCTGCGTCGAAATGCATAAACGGCGAGATAACCCACCAGCCCTACGATCCCGCCCGACGCGCCCACAGAAAGCCCGTCTGGCTCAAATATCACGCTAAGGAGGCCGCCGCCCAAGGCCGATATTAGAAAGACGATTGCCAGATGGGCCCGATTGGAGAGCATCTCGAAGATCTTGCCAAAGTTGTAAAACGCGAAACAATTCATCGCAACGTGGGGAAGATTGCCGTGAAGGGTGGCCCCGGTCAAAATGCGCCAGTATTCGCCGTGCAGGAAGGCCTGTTTATCAAAGCCGGCAAGAATTATCGAACGTTCAAGGCCAGTGGTTATCTGTATAGCCGTTACTGCGAGGATCGCGCCGACAAGGATGTATGTGTAGTATGGTGTGGACCAAAGCGAAGCTTCGTCAAAAAACTCAGGCTCGTCTTCAGGAATGTCTGACTTATACGAAGGCGACATTTGGAATATTACATCGCTAGCCCGCCGTCAGCCTGTATGACCTGACCCGTGATATAAGCCGCTGAGGGTGAGAGCATAAAACACGCGAGTTCGGCGACTTCCATCACGTTTCCGAGACGCCCGAGGGGTATTTGTGCAATTATCTTTTCACGATATTCCTCATTCATTTCAGTCGCCATGTCCGTTTCGATGAGGCCAAGCGCAAGTGCGTTGACAGTGATATTTCGGCTTGCTACCTCTTTAGCAAGCGACTTGGTGAGCCCGATCATTCCCGCCTTTGAGGCTGAATAATTGGACTGGCCAAGCATTCCTACAACGCCCGAAATCGATGAGATGTTCAGAATGGAACCGCCGTTTTCGTTTCTCATCATAGGTCGAATGGCCGCTTTTGAGAAATTCCATGCCCCCTTGAGATTTGTGTCTATTACCGAATCCCAGTCTTCTTCCTTCATACGAAGGATAAGCTGGTCGCGCGTGATGCCTGCGTTATTAACGAGGTAATCGATAGAGCCAAACGAATCCTTCACTTTCCCGACAAAGGCTGCGGAGGCAGCGGTGTCCGCGACATCGCACTGTGCAGCAAAGGCCCTAACCCCCAGAGCCTCGATCTCAGCCTTGAGGTTTTCAGCTTCCTCGACGCTCTTCGAGAAGTTAAAAGCGACATTTGCCCCGCGCGCCGCGAGCTCTAGGACTATGGCTTTGCCTATTCCGCGCGTTCCGCCCGTAACTATGGCCGTAGTGCCTTGAAATTCCTTATCTCTCGATGTTGCTATATGGCTATTTGTGATGGTTTGATTTTAGTTTTCGAATGGCTGTACGTCAAAACCGGTTACTCCTGGCGTGGACTGCAATCCTGTTTTTAACTATGATTCACGTACATGTACATCCAAATAGCTTTCACGTTTATCCTCATCGTTGCTCTCGCTGCCTTTACGCCACTTGGAGCCGACGGGCAAGGTCAATCGCGTTCTATACTTTTCAAAAACGCCACCGTTGTCGACGGCTCTGGACGTCAGCGGTTTAAAGGTGATGTACGCATCAAAGGCGATGTTATCGTCAAAGTCGGAGCGGTCAAGGCATCGGCGTACGATGAGGTCATTGATGCCAGCGGCCTGATACTAGCACCGGGCTTCATAGATATACACAATCATTCGGAATCAGGGCTACTCCGGGAGGGCATGGCGACGAACCAGGTATCGCAGGGCATCACGACCGTCATTATTGGACCAGACGGCGGATCCCCATTCCCGATCACAGATTACCTTGCGAGGCTGCAGGGTAGGGTCGCAGTTAATGTCGGTGCCTTTATCGGTCACGCAACTGTGCGTGAGCAGGTGATGAAAAAGGACTATACACGAAAGGCGACAGACGACGAGATCAGATTAATGACTGAGCTGGTATCGCACAGCATGAAGCAGGGTGCGTTTGGACTCTCCTCTGGGCTAGAGTACGACGTTGGGTTTTCCGCTTCGACAGAGGAACTGATCGCTCTCTCACGTGCCGCGGCAAAACATCGCGGCATCTACATGACACATATGCGGGACGAGGAGGAGGGCATGCTTGATGCCCTTCGCGAGGCTATTCAGATCGGTCGCGCAGCAAAGCTGCCCGTTCAGATCTCCCATATTAAAATGGGCAATCGCAATGTCTGGGGCAAGTCCGCCGAGGCCATCGATTTGATAGAACAGGCTCGTAAGAGCGGTTTCGACATCACTGCCGATGCGTACCCATACACCGCCTGGGCCTCGACTATAACGGTCCTCGTGCCGAGTCGCAGACATCAGGATCGTGACGAGGTCGGAAAGGGTTTAGGCAACGTTGGTGGGGCCGACAAAGTGCTGATCACGAGTTGTGCGGCTCATCGGGATTACGAGGGCAAGACATTGGAACAGATCGCAACGGAGCAAAAGACCACGCCCGTTGATATCTATATTCAAATCGTTAGAGACGGCGGAGCTGGCGTGGTTTGCAATTCAATGAACGAGACGGATGTAAAGGCATTTTACCTACAGCCGTGGGTGATGGTCGCAAGTGACGGCGGTATCGGCAGCCGCCACCCTCGCGGAACCGGTACGTTTCCCAGGGTCCTAGGCAGATTTGTTCGCGAGAATAATTGGCTCAGCGTCGAGGAAGCCGTCAGAAAAATGTCCTCAATGCCGGCGGCTCGATTGGACCTCAAAGATCGCGGGCTGATCAAAAAGGGGATGAAAGCAGATCTGATCCTGTTCGATAAGGATAAGGTGACCGACATTGCCACCTTTTCGCAGCCACAGCGCTTGTCCGAGGGAATCAACATGGTCTACGTCAACGGGGTAAGTGTCTGGACGGGTGGGAAAACTACAAAAAACCTACCCGGAGCGATCTTAAGACACAAATAGGACTTCAATCATGACGCCAGAGCATTTCGCTGGATCATAAACAACTGGTTTATGCCCTTCTCGGCGATCGCCAGCATCTCGCTCATTTGATCTCGAGAAAAGGGATCCCTCTCCGCCGTCCCCTGGATCTCGATGAATTTACCCTCGCCGGTACAGACGATGTTCATATCGACATCGGCATTTGAGTCTTCGGAGTATGCGAGATCAAGAATCGTTGCCCCCGAGACAATGCCGACGCTCACAGCGGCCACCTCGCTCAGTATCGGTGATGTCTTGATGACACCCTGTTTTAACAGCTTGCGACACGCGAGGGCGAGTGCCACGTAGGCACCGGTGATCGAAGCGCAACGCGTGCCGCCATCGGCCTGTATCACATCGCAGTCGATATAGATCTGACGCTCCCCCAGCAGCTTTGTATCGACGATAGCACGTAGGCTGCGTCCGATCAGTCGCTGTATCTCCTGAGTTCTGCCGGACGGACGCTGAATTTCCCGCTGGGTGCGGGTGTTCGTGGCCCGTGGCAGCATTGCGTATTCGGCGGTCACCCATCCAAGTCCCTTATTTCGCAAGAACATTGGCACGCGGTCCTCGACCGACGCCGTGCAAATAATCTTGGTGCCGCCAACCTCGATCAGCGCAGATCCCTCGGCGTGCGGCGATATATTAGGCGTTATCTTCGTGTTGCGGATCTGGTCAAAGGTGCGATTGTCTGATCGTATGTAGGTCATCAACTATCTACGGAATAACTGGTGCGAGTTGGTCGCGACCAAAAACCTCTATCGCCTCGAGCACAGAAGGTTTGGTACCGAGAAACCTCTCAGCCACCCGCGCAAATCGTTCTGCGGCATCGGTCACATAGAAATTGTCGAGATCGTCGCACAATTGCCGTGTACCGATCGGTTCTATCGGATTAGCCAGATCTCGATCGGCCAATAGCTTTTCCACTTCTTCCGCTGTCGCCTCGCCGGAATCAATTAGCTTAACATCTTCACCTACGGTTTGCTGAATAACGGAGCGAAGGATCGGATAATGCGTACAGCCTAAAACCAGTACATCAGGTTTGAAGGAAGCCATCTCGGCCAGATACTTTGCGGCTATTGAACACGTCTCAGGCTCCTGGCTCCAACCCTCTTCGGCCAAAGAGACAAAAAGCGGACATGCGATCTGCAGCACGTCGGCGGTCTGTGAGGCTTGCCTGATTGCTCTGACATACGCGTTGCTCGCCACAGTCGCCTCGGTAGCGATCACCCCGATCCTGGTTTTCGGGTTTGATGCTGCCACCTCAACCGCCTTTCGGCCACCTGGACCTATGACACCTACAACATCGAGTCCAATCTTCGCTCGGAGAGCGGGGAGGGCAAGCGCCGATGCCGTGTTGCAGGCTACGACCAACAGCTTGATTCCACGCGAGGCGAGAAACTGTGCATTCTCAACAGCGTACCGCTCAACTGTCGCCAGGGATTTTGTTCCGTACGGCACCCGGGCGGTATCACCGAGATATACGAAACGCTCATTCGGCAATCTGTCGTGCAGTGCCCTGTAAACCGTCAGCCCGCCTACACCGCTATCGAAAATTCCAATTGGAAGCTGCTTTTGCAAGTTTAAGAATTTATCATGACGGGCGCTGGTTCGCTAAGAACGCTCCTCACGTTTTTCCTTCGGTCAGCAAACGGTCGATCACCTTCTGAACGTTCCGTTCCAACGCCGCAGGCGTTTTCAATTGGCCAATATATCTCAGGATCTCCTTCCGGCGCGAAGGGGTAAGTTCTTCAAAACCTTTTTTGGCTGACGCATTATTCTCCAGAGCTTCTCTGAAAATTTCAGGAATGGATACTTTCCGCGGAGCCGGATCGAATGCCATCTCGATTTCCACGCTATCACCAACCTTGGCCCCGGCGGCCGCCAGCATGGGGCCGTTAATATACAACCGCCAGGCGCCTTTGTATTTGACCAATGTCTTCAAAAACCGTTCACCATTTATCGTTCCCGATACAGGTATCGGATTCGTCGACCTCTGCGCCTGAAAAAAGATCTCGTTAAGCACGCCCGCCGGTGGATCCACAGCCGGGTTGATGCCAAGCTTGTGTATCTGCGCCGTAAATCCAACCATGGCTACATGATAAACGAAAATTCAGCTGTCGGTCTGATGCACGGCACCCGACCATTTTCTCTAATGGTTCCCCGCCGCCGCTCCGCATCGCTTTGGCATCTGCATTAGAATCTCTTATTTTGTCCCATGTCCCAGCGTCCCAGCGCGCGCAAGCATGGTTGAAAGCCTGTGTGTCGTCCTG
>JBHENG010000010.1:0-41033 GCA_046262195.1 Pyrinomonadaceae bacterium
GAACACGGTTGCCTGGAGGGGCTTAACCAGCGGAATCAAAAACTCCCAGCCGGAGAACGCCTCGCCCTCACGTGCAAAATCCGTGCGGTCCTTCAGATTGCGTGCGAACTTGTCGTCGGCAAATTGTTCGCGAGCGAAAAATGCCCAGTCCTTTAGGTCCTTCTGAGAAACTGAGAACTCCCGCATTGGGGCAATGGCCGTCTGTGATAATTGACCCGTCGAGAGCTGGGTATCGGGGTCAAAGGTACGGATCGAATCGACCGTATCACCAAAGAACTCGACGCGAACAGGGGCATCAGCATCCGGAGACCAGATGTCGATGATGCCGCCCCGCACCGAAAACTGGCCGGGGCCGAACAGCGGCTCTTCGCGCACATAGCCGCCTGCTATCAGTCTTTCGACGAGCGTTTCCGGCGGAAAATCGGAGTCGCGGGCAAGCATCGATCCGAGCCCGGTTATCTGATCGCGGGTGACGGTTCGCTGGACGAGCGACCGTGCGGAGATGATCACGAAATCGTTGGGATCGCGTAGCTTCCACAGCGCCAGTGAACGGCGTTCTTTGGTCTCAGCATGCGGCGATACGCCGGAGTACGGATCTGTCTCGAACGACGGCAGTGCGACGATGCTTGTTTGGCCGCCAGCGAAAAAGTCGAGGTCCATCTCCCAGGCTTCGAGCTCGGCGTTAGAGGGTACTATAACCGCGAGATTTTTATTGATCTCGCCGTTAAGCCGCGACAGCAGCTGTGCCTTAGCCGACGAGGACGTGAGGCCGCTCAGCGTGATGACCCGCGAGCCCGCTGCGATCTCGCGCTTTAATTTTTCAAATTCGTCGGTCATAAACGCAAATATCCGCTGAGAGGGCGTTCGGGCTGGGTGGCCGAACGGCTATCTCAAACGGTGACTACATTTTGCCACAATGGAGGTGTTTGTGGAATTCGGTCCGGCGTTTCACGCGGCGCCTTGGCTCGGTCGCAAGCGTACACGGGCGGAAAACGCGTTTTTCCAGGAAAGGAAAGAAACTGCCGCATACAAGCAGCTCCCCTCCTTGCAAAGGAGGGGTCGTCGGTAGGCCGGGGCGGTTCTTGTCAGGGTGTTTTTATAATATGCAGAACCAGAGCAGCCGATGAGTAGGAGGGGCGCCCGAAAATTCGTGACGCCGCACAAGAACCACCCCCCGGTTACCGCCAGACCCCTCCTTTGTAAGGAGGGGAGCTGGCAAGTTTTGACACTCCGCAAAACATCCCGTACTGCGACGGGTAAATCTCTCTTACGTTTCGAGACGAATTTTTTCTATGAGGCAACGAATCTATTTCGAGCGTATTTTTGATGAGGCAATTCGACTCTTTGCCTTAGCGCTTGATTGTTGCTTTAATCGTAATTCTGCAAAGACCTATGGACGTAGCTGATCTATCAGAAATCATCGAGCCGAACGACCAGACCGCTGCACGACAGGAGCATCTTGACGAGCTGTGCGCACTCGTCGGCAACGCGTATCCCAATAAGTTCGACCGGACCTCTATGAGCGGTGCCGAGGATACGATCACCAAAATACTGCAGAGCGCGCCGATCGTGGCTATCGTCGATGAGGTCAAGGCGGTGGTGGCGACACTCGCGGAGCGGGAACGACCACCTGCGGAGATCAAGGACCGGCTGAACGCCGAGCTTAGAGAGTTTGGAAACGTGCGCGTCGCAGGACGCCTGACAACGCCGCCACGCGGAAACTTTGTTCATCTGACCGACGGATTGAACAAACTCCAGATCTATTGCAAGAAAGGCACTTTTGCGCTCGTGAGGAACGACGCCGAGAACTCCCTTGACGAAGAAAATGGGTGGACGGCGTTTGGGCTGCTTGACCATGGTGACTTTGTCGGCGTCGAGGGTTATCTTTTCATCACCAATACGGGTGAGCTGAGTGTTCATGTCGAAAGGCTGCAGTTCCTCGTCAAGGCGATGGTGCCGATGCCGGACAAAATGCACGGGATTACCGATCCTGAGATACGCCAGCGGCAGCGGTACGTCGACCTCATCGGCTCCAGCCTGCAGGTGGAACACGAGGGATTGACCACACGCCAGGTTTTTGAAATGCGGGCACGCACGATCTCAGCGATCCGCCGGTTTCTCGAGGATCACGGTTATGTCGAGGTTGAAACGCCGATGCTTACGCCGAAGGCCACGGGTGCCGCCGCAACGCCGTTTGAAACGCACCACAATGCACTCGACATTAAGCTCTACGCCCGCATCGCTCCGGAGCTTTATCTCAAGCGTCTACTCGTGGGCGGGTTCGAAAAGGTCTATGAACTCAACCGTAACTTTCGCAACGAGGGGATATCGTACAAGCACAATCCCGAATTCACGATGCTCGAGTTCTATTGTGCCTACATGGACGTCGAGGGAATGATGGACCTTTGTGAGGAGCTCCTGAAGGATTCCGTACAGCGAGCGACCGGCGGGCTATCGGTTAATTATGAAGGAAAGGAGATCGATTTCAGCAAGTTTGAACGGATAACGATGCGAGATGCCGTGGCAAGAAAGTCAGAACCAGGAGCGGTAGCGACCGGGTTCCCACCCGGCGACGAAAAGAACCCAGTCGCTACCGCTCCCGGTTCTGACCTGAGCGATGGGGAACTCCTTGCGGCTTTCGAGGAATATGTCGAACGGAATCTAATTCGACCAACATTCGTCATAGATTTCCCGAAATCGATCTCGCCGCTATCTAAAGCGTCGCCAGCGGATCCATCGGTCGCGGAAAGGTTCGAACTTTTTGTCAACGGGATGGAGATCGCCAACGGTTTCTCTGAATTGAACGACCCCAAAGAGCAGTATGATCGTTTTATCGAACAGATGAGCGAACGCGAGCGCGGCGATGAAGAAGCGATGGTGCTCGACGAAGATTACATACGCGCGCTCTCGTATGGAATGCCGCCGGCCGCAGGTATCGGGATGGGAATAGACCGCCTCATGATGCTGCTGACTAATAAACACTCGATCCGCGATGTCATCCTCTTTCCGCATATGCGGCCCGAACGGGAGTAGAACGTCAAAAGTCAAAAGTGATTAAGGTTGTACTTTATACCGCACTGGCGCTCGTGGCCTTTGCACTGAATTCAATACTTTGCCGCCTTGCCTTGCGTGGTGACGAGGCGGACGCGGTCGGGTTTACGGGCGTCAGACTTGCATCGGGTGCGATCACGCTGATCACGCTCAGCTATTTTCTGACGAAGCGAAACACAGGATCGAAACGTGGAAGCTGGTTTTCCGCGTTTTTTCTTTTTGCCTATGCCGTTTGTTTCTCCTTTGCCTATCTCGGGCTGACCGCGGCGACGGGAGCGCTAATACTTTTTGGCTCGGTGCAGATCTCGATGATCGGCATCGCGATATTACGCGGCGAGCGACCGTCGCCATTTGAATGGCTAGGGCTCGCAGTTGCGCTAAGCGGTCTCATATATCTTGTCTATCCCGGTCTCTCAGCACCGCCGCTGGTAAGCTCCGTGTTGATGGCCGCAGCGGGGATGTCGTGGGCCGGTTATACGCTTCGTGGCCGCGGAAGCAGCGATCCGCTTGCCGACACGACGGGCAATTTTGTGCGCTCGCTGCCGATGATCGCTGCGGTTGCGCTGGCGTTTATTCCAAATCTGCATCTCTCAGAACGGGGAATTGTGTTGGCGGCGTTGTCGGGGGCATTTGCGTCAGGGGTTGGATACACCGTGTGGTACACCGCGCTGAAATTTCACACGTCAACGCGGGCAGCGATACTGCAGCTGGCCGTGCCGGTGATCGCGGCCGCCGGGGGAGTGCTGCTGCTGGACGAATCGGCCTCGGTCAGACTAGGCCTGGCCGGAGCGCTGATCCTGGGCGGGATCGCACTGACCCTAATCAGAAAGCAAAAAGCTATTCGACCGCGTGTTGGATCGCCTCTTTTAAGTGTGGATGTTTGAATTCAAAGCCGACTTCCAATAGACGTCTCGGCACCACCCGCGTGCTCGCGAGCAGCAGAGCGTCGCCCATCTCACCAAACACCATTCCGACAACAAACTCGGGCAGCGGCAGAAATGTCGGGCGATAAAGGACCTCGCCAAGCACCTTTGTGAACTCCTCGTTTGTGACGGGGTTAGGCGAAACGGCGTTTATGGAGCCCCGCAAATTTTCATTCTCGATCGCGAAGTTTATGATTTCGATCTCGTCATCGAGTGAGATCCAGCTCATCCACTGCTTTCCGCTGCCGACGACACCGCCCACGCCAAGTTTGAAGGGCAAAAGCATCGTGCCAAGTGCACCGCCTTCCTTGGACAATACAATGCCCGTGCGAAGCAGCACGGTTCGGATTCCGGCGTCCTCGGCACGCCGCGACTCGGCCTCCCATGCACGAGCAACCTCGGCGAGGAAATTATCGCCCGAGGCACTGGACTCGGTCACCTCTTCGTCACCGCGTTCGCCATAAAAGCCGATCGCCGATGCAGCAATAAAAACCTTTGGACGCAGTTTGAGGTTCGAAATGGCTTTGACGACGCTGTGAGTCCCCGCGACACGGCTGTCCCTGATGGCTTTCTTCTTTTCCTCGGTCCATCTGAACCCGCTTACGTTCTCTCCGGCGAGGTGAACAACGACATCCAGTCCCTCGAGCCGCTCCGGGTCAGCAAAGCCATTTTCAACGTCCCACTGAATGTAGGACTCATTTTTTGGCTCGCTGCGCGAGGCGAGCAGCATCTCGTAGCCCTTCTCGGCGAAGGAGCTTTGCACGGCCTTGCCGATCAGTCCGCTCGCGCCGGTGATGAGTACTTTCATGATGGAACGCGGACCTCCGAGTCCGCTCCCCGCAGCCGCGCACTTCCGTAAGGCCACGCCTCAGGTTGACTACAAAGGCCCACTTTAACTGGGTTTCTTTCTATGTATCTCAAGGCTTTGAAGTAATGCTCTTGATCTTGTATGTACCGATCAAAATAATCAGGCTGCCAGAACGCGCCGTCACGTCCGAGTACCATGTTTGCCTTCCTCGCCGTAAAACCTTTCAGATCTCTCATGACCTTCGAAAGTGACACCTTTGCCATGGGCCGGATCAGCATATGGAGATGATTAGGCATTATTACCCACGAAAGCAATAGATAATGCGTGTTATCGTAGAATAACAAAGCATCTTGTACCAGTTCGGCTATTTCCGGCACGCTCAAATAACAGCTTCCAATTCCCGCATCCAGGTACTCCTCGATCCTGATCTGAAAAGCCTTGCTGTAGTGGCCAAGTTTTTCATGCTTCATCTCCAGTTTCAGCCGTCGTAGGATGCCCTGGGGCAGCGAGTCAAAAAGTCGGAATGTTATGAAAAAGTTACGTCGCCATCGAAATGCGGAAGATAACCCCTCGAATGCCAACCTTTTTGAGTGGACGTCATGTTTCGATATCCAACGCTAGCGGACTTGGAAGTCCGCGTTCCGTCTTAAGTCTTTCTGAACAAAGTCTACCATCAATCTCAGCTCGCGTTCGGTTAGCTGGTCGCGGAATGGTGTCATTCCATCGCCACCTTCAGAAATGTGTTTGTATATCTCGGCGTCCGTCTTGAATTTGTGCCCGCCGTCTCGCAGGTTCGGTATTTGCTTGCCGTCCTCCAGAGTTTTTCCCTCTCCCTCGGGACCGTGACAAATTGCACAGTTTTGACGAAAAAGCGATGCCTCGTATGTTTTTGAATCGGTTATGGAGTAACGTGCCTGTTGGCGATCGAAGCACGACCAGGCGGCCAGCGAGATTACGGTTAGAACGATGAAGAGCTTAAGACGGATCATGCGTCAGGCGGCCGAAATGCCAGTTTTACGCAAAGCCGCGAAGAACGCAAAATACGTGGGTGGGGTGAAGAAGTTTTGGCGCGTTTACGCTGTTTCAGCTCTAAGCGCCCGTTTGAAGATCTTGCCGGTGCCGCCGATCGGCAGCTCAGATCGAAACTCAACCTGTCGCGGGTACTTATTAGCCGCGATCTGTGTGCGGCACCATTCGATGAAATCGGCCTCGCTCAACTGCTCGCCCTGTTTGAGAACGACAAAGGCTTTGACTTCCTCGCCAAGCCTTTCGCAGGGGACACCGATGACAGCACACAGCGACACCGCCGGATGTGTCATGATTATTTCTTCCAGCTCACGCGGATACACGTTGTAACCGCCCCGCAATATCATGTCTTTCTTTCGATCGACTATCGACAGGTAACCTTCGTCATCGATCACCCCGATGTCGCCCGAATGAAACCAGCCGTTGCGAAACGCTTCGGCCGTTGCCCCGGGGCGCTTGTAGTAGCCCTTCATCACGTTGTGGCCGCGGATCACAACCTCCCCACGCGTGCCCGTTGGAACCTCATTATCGTCATCGTCAAAACATTTTATCTCGACACCCATCAGCGGCTGGCCCACGGTACCCGGTTTGGACGGACGGGCAAACTGGTTGAAACTGGCAATGGGTGACGTTTCAGTCAGGCCGTAACCCTCAAGCACGCGCAGCCCAAACACCTTTTCAAATCTCTGCATGACCTCGACCGGCATCGGCGCGCCGCCGGACGTCGGCACTTTAAGATATTTGGCCACTTCGGAGACATCGAATCCGCTCTCTTCGACAAATTTGAGGATGGCCCAGTACATCGTTGGCACACCTATCCAGAAATTGATCTTTTCGGCGGCCATCATTTCCAGTGCCGCCTGCGGCTCAAAACGAGGCATCAGGACACATCGATTGCCGCCGTACATGTTGGCGTTCATCTGGACGGTCTGGCCCGTCGTATGGAACAGCGGAAGCGTGATCAAGCACGACTGCTGATCCTCTTTTGTAAAATCGATCGCCGGAAAATGCATATTAAACGCATTAACCGAATTCAAATATATGTTCTCGTGGGTCAGCTCGGCACCCTTTGCCTGGCCGGTGGTGCCGGATGTGTAGAGTATCGAGCATGTGTCATCGGGCCGCGTTGGATACAAGTCGAAATCGTCCGCAACCGATTCCATCAGCTGCTCGAGAGTCGGATGCTCGGGCAGTGGGTTGTCACCCAACACGCCCATGGTGATCACGACGAGCTGCTCGCAGGTCGGCACCTGATCGAACGCCTCCTTCACCGTCAAGGCCATGGGCAGATCGGCCGTTCCCTGAAAAACGAGGACCGCTTTCGCGTCAGAATCCGACAGGTGATAGACGAAGTCGCGAGACTTGAACAGAACGTTCAGCGGTACGACGACAGCCCCGGTTTTCATGATGCCGTAATAGACGGCCGGGAAATCGGCCACGTTTGGGCAACAAAGAGCGACCTTGTCATCGTAGCCAATGCCCATAGACGTGATGACGTTTGCCACCTTGTTTGACAGCTTATCGAGCTCGCCGTAGGTCAAGCGGGTCGCGCCGCAAACGATCGCCTCGCGCTGCGGAGTCAGGCGTGCGTGATGGGTGATCACAGATGCCAGGTTAAGTGTTGTGGCGTTGGTGGGCATTAGTTGTACGTCGTAGAAATACTGACGGACGCGGGAAATTATACAATACTTTGGCGCTGAAAATTTATCTGCTCGGCGGAGGAAATATCCGAGTCCTTTCGTTGGATCGAATGCACTTTCCACTGGTCTCTGGGTTCGGGGAAATCGTTACGGAAATGGCCCCCGCGGGATTCCTCTCGCCATAAGGCGGCGACTGCGACCAGTCTCGCCAGAGTCACAAAGTTACGCGAGGAGGTGCTGAGGTTTGCGGCCGCGATCTGATCAAACTCCCTGATCGCTCGGCGAAGCGATGCGTCATCGCGGAGAATGCCGACACGTTCCCACATGATCCGCTTGACACGTTTTCTGACTGCCGTCGATAGGATATCTTGTCGAGCGACAGGCGATGAATTATTGAGGTCTCGAGCGGGACGATCCAAAAGTAGGTCGCTGGCATCCCGGAGGGCCGCCTCGCCTGCACGTGCTCCGAAAACAAGCCCCTCGAGCAGGGAATTAGAAGCCAGCCGATTGGCTCCATGCACGCCCGTACACGTGACCTCACCAGCCGCATAGAGACACGGGACCGTGCTGCGTCCCAAAAGGTCAGTTCGGATGCCGCCCATACAGTAGTGCGACGCCGGCGAGACGGGCAGCAGGTCGCTGGAAATATTCAGTCCGTAAGAAAGACAGGTCTCGTAGATCTTGGGGAAACGGCGTTTCAAAAACTCATTGGACAGTGCCGTCATGTCAAGAAATACCGTTCGCGTGCCGGTGCGCCGCATCTCGGCGACTATCGAGCGCGAGACGATATCACGTGGCGCCATCTCCGCACGCTCGTCGTAATTCGGCATAAACCTTTCGCCGAATTTGTTCTTAAGGATCCCGCCTTCGCCGCGCATCGCTTCGCTAAGTAAAAAGCGTGGCGCGTTCTCAAGGCTCAGTGCCGTCGGGTGGAACTGAATAAATTCCATGTCCGCGAGCTCGGCACCGGCAAAGTACGCCATGGCCATGCCGTCACCCGTGGCGACGGACGGATTGGTCGTATGCAGGTAAAGCTGACCCGCCCCGCCCGTGCACAGAAACACTGCCTTGCCAAAGATCTCGCGTGGAGCCCGAAGAATGGGATCGAGATATCTCACGCCGGCACACCGGCCTTCCTGGACTATCAAACTTTCGGTATGAGCAAACGGCGTCAGCGTTATCGTCTTTTCCAGACGAGCACGGGCGATCAGGGCCCTTACGAATTCGGCGCCTGTCGAGTCGCCACGTGCGTGCAAAATACGACGACGGGAATGTGCAGCCTCCTGGGTGAACAAAAGTTTTCCGCCCTCGCGGTCAAATTCCGTCCCCCATTCGATAAGTTCTTTTACGTATTTTGTCCCGTCGCTCACCAGGGTTTCGACGGCCTCGAGATCGCTCAGCCCGGCACCGGCAGCCAACGTATCACCCTCGTGTAGCTCCGGGTCGTCGTCGTCGGAGAGGGCCACCGCAACACCGCCCTGTGCGTATTCGGTGTTAGATTCGCTGGCCTTGTCCTTGGTGAGCACGCTCACGGCCGCGCCGGTTTTAGCGAGCTCGATAGATGCCCGCAAGCCGGCGACCCCGCTGCCGATGACTATAAAATCCGTGCTGAGCGGCATGTATTGATTGAACTTTAACAAAGCCAAAAGAGCAAAGTCGTGCAAATGCAAAAGTTCCAAAATCTAAATGAACTGCTTGACATCTACGAAGACTTTCGTATATCGTAAATCTACGAAGCCCTTCGTAGGCAAGTTATGGCCCTTCAAAACCAACCAACTCCGGCCGAGCTCGAGATACTGGACATCCTCTGGCAGCGAAAGGCCGCGACCGTTCGTGAGGTGTATGAGGAAATAAGTGAACGAAAAAACACCGCGTACACCACCGTTCTAAAAACTATGCAGATAATGCAGGAAAAAGGTCTCGTGGAACGTGAGGTAGACGTAAAGGCGCACGTCTATCGCCCGCGGCAGTCACAAAGGGAAACGCAGTCGGGCATGGTAAGCAATCTTTTGGAAAAGGCATTTCGCGGCTCAGCGTTGAGCCTGGTGCAGCATGTGCTCGAGGCAAAGCCGGCAAGCAGGGAAGAACTGGATGAGATACGAAAAATGATCAACGAGGTCGAAGCGAAAGGAGAACGTAAATGAATTTTGAGACACTTTTGACATCGAGACTCGTGGCCGACCTTGGATGGACCCTTCTTAACTCCGTCTGGCAGATCGCGGTCATCAGCGGCTTGCTTTACGCGGTGCTGCACCTTCTGCGGGAGCGGTCGGCGAATTTGCGATATGCAGTTTCTGTGGCAGCACTCGCCGCCGCGTCCATACTGCCGATCATTACGTTTATTCAGATCGCGGGGGTGCGAGGGGTTAACCGACAGCCAGGCGACAGAGCTGAAACGGCCATCGAGGAAAAGCTTCGTAGTGATCAGCGGGTGGCGCAGCCGCAGCCGGGCGTCGCCGTCACAGCCGGGTCCGTTCTCTCATCCGATGACGCCACACAAGGGTCGGTCCTGGGTGACATACGCGCCGCGATCGAACGGCGTTTACCATCCGCGTTCCCATTCGCGGTGAGCCTCTGGGTACTTGGGCTTTTGTTTTACTCATTCTGCATGGCCGGGGGACTGTGGCAGCTTCACGGGTACAAAACCTGCGGCATCGCAACGGCCGAAGAGCCGTGGCAGAGGAGATTTGCTGATCTCTGTGATGGTCTCGATGTGACTTCAAAGGTAAGGCTCGTCAGCTCGGCGGTGATCGAAACGCCCATTGCAGTCGGTTTCCTACGCCCAATGATCATCGTTCCGGCTAGTGTGTTTTTGCAGATATCACCGCGCGAGCTCGAGACGATAATCGCACACGAGCTTATCCATATCAGGCGGCACGACCCGCTTGTAAACGCCGTGCAGAGCGTGATCGAGACCTTGTTCTTCTATCACCCCGGTATCTGGTGGATCTCATCGCAGATCAGACGTGAACGCGAGTTCGCGGCCGATGCCGCCGTGCTGAAGTTTTTCGATGGCTCCCACGCCACATACGCCAATGCTTTGGCAAATCTAGAGGAAATTCGCCTCATGGCGAATCAACAAATGCCGCTCGCAGCAACGGCGGCTAACGGAGGTAACTTAATGCAGAGAATTCAGAGGATCTTAAACGTAAAAACCGAGGCGAGAGGGGCCAATTCCGCTTGGACGGCTGGTCTGACCTTTATGCTCACCTCGGCAGTCTTACTAGCAGTATTTTCATTTAATTCGTCAAATCTTGTCAATGCACGAGGCAAGAGCGCCGACCGTAAACTGGCGATCGGCTTTGTCTCGATACCGCCGCTCGACCGCACCGATAACCCGCCAAAGGACTCGGACGCAACCGCACGTCTGCTGATCGAGAAACTCAAAGCTCACAAGGTCCCCGCGATCGGCTTTTTACAGGGAGGCATGATCTCGGACGGCGAAAAAATGTTCCCTGTTCGAGCTAACATCGCCCGTCTTTGGAAAGATGCCGGATTCGAGATCGGACTCGGTGGATTTAGGCATATCGAGCTCTACAGCACGCCAGTGGACGAGTACATTGCAAATATCGAAAAGAATGAACGTGTGGCCAAACAGCTTATTGGCGATACGGGGCTTCCGCCGCGTTATTTTAGTTACCCTTACCTCAATGCCGGTAAGACGGCCGGGGACAGGGCAAAAGTCGAGGCGTGGCTTGCAAATCGCGGTTATACGCCCGTTAAATACACTATCGACAACAACGAATGGATGTACTCATACGCATACGACATGGCACGCAACGATAATGATGTAAACACCATGAATGAGATACGTGACGCCTACCTGTCCTATATGAGCAAGATGTTTGACCACTACGAAGCGTATTCAAAGGAGATGTTTGGTCGGGACATTCGGCAGACCATGGTCCTCACGCCCAGCAGGCTTATCACTGACACGGCAGACGAGTTTTTTGGCATGCTTAAGAAACGCGGATACTCTTTTATAACGGTTGGTGAGGCGCAGAGTGACGAGGCCTATAAAACCAAGGAGAGTTTCACCGGCCAGGCGGGCATATCCTGGTTCGAGCGCTGGGCAATGGCGAGCGGCCGTAAGCTGCGAGACGAGCCCGAGATCGACGCCGATGTTCAGAAGATCTGGAACGAAAGAAAAAAAGCAGGGAAGAAATAGACCTCTCTTTCATAAAAAAAGCTCCGGGAGCAATTTGCATGGCTCCCGGCGTTTGGTTTCCTAACAGTCTCACTTGCCCCGGTACAAGCACTTACCCGTTTTTAAGGGATCTTTAACTCCTGTCCAGGCTGAATTTTGTCGGGGTCGTTTAGTATATCGCGGTTTGCTTCGTAGATCTGCTGCCAGCTAACGCCGTATTTGCTTCCGATCTTGCTCAGATTGTCTCCCGACTGAACTGTGTAGGTCCCACCGCCACCGCTCGGACCGCCCATCCCACCTACGTCAATGTCCAGGACAAGATCGCCCGTTCGATACTCAGGGTCTATGCGGTTGTGTTCATTCCGGATTTGCTGTTTTACGTCGTCGCTCGGGGCCGTTCCATGAATACGGATAAAGCCCTCGCCATCCTCGACCGAGAGGTTGGAGACACCGAGTTGATTAGCCAGATCGACAACTGATTGATATTTCTCTCTTAACATTTTTTGTGCCTCCTTATTTGTCCTCGGACATCTGGTTCTGAAGCGGCTTCATACCGTTAGCCTGCTGCGCCGTTTGGATGACGTCGGCCAACTTACCTTTTGGATACGTCCCACGCAGCGTAGCGGGCGTGGTGGTAACATCGACGGTCACATTATTGAACCCCTTCTTTTTCAATTCCGCCTCAATGTTCGTTTTGAGCGCGGGGTCGGTGTTCGCCGCGATCGGTGTGGCCGTCGGTGTAGGCGTTGCGCGGTTAGCATTTGTATTTGTATTGCCGCCGCAAGCGCTGATAAAGAGCGCAAGTGCCAGAAACAAAATCGTAAATCGAAATCTCATTTTTCCCCCTCTGATGTCAAATATTGATCGTAAATGCCCGGCCCCTAGACCGTGCAAAGTATTCCGTCAAGACTAATAGAAACGAAGATCACTCAGGAAAACACCTTGCCGAAAACATTTCTGACGATTGCTGTTTCCAGCCCGAGGCGTTCCGTTGCGATTCTTTGATACCTAATCTTAGAAGTTTGATCGTTCCTCGTCAATGGCAGTGCTGCGACAGGCCCATTTGGAGCAATGTTTGTGGGCATACAAAATACCCGACGGAGCCTATAATAGACGTTGATGAACGACCTGCTGATAGTGTTTACGACTTTGCCGGACCTCAACGCTGCGGAGGAACTTGCCCGCAGGATCGTTGAAGCTCGTCTTGCCGCCTGTGTGCAGGTACTCCCAGCAATGACGTCCGTCTACTTGTGGCAGGGGGACGTGCAGCGTGAGGCCGAGCACCTGCTGCTCATCAAGACCTCCGCGGCCAGCTATCCGCGGTTAGAAGAGTTCATAACCGAAAACCACAGTTATTCGGTCCCGGAGATCGTCGCCGTTCAGGCCGACAAGGTCTCGGCCGCATATTTGAGTTGGCTGAAAAGCAGCCTGGATACCAGCGAAGCTCCGAACTAACCGAGAGTCATCTACATCTGGGCCTTTGTCGTTGCCGCCTCGGCCGGGTTATCGATCCCGGCATCGCACGTGGCGACAATAAAATCCACGGCATCCTTGGGAGAGTCGGTCAGGTGGATCAGGCCCAGGTCCGCGTTGCCGATCATCTTTTCGTTCAGCATCGTAGAGGTGAGCCACGCCAGCAGACCTCGCCAATATTGGGACCCAAACAGGACCACCGGAAAATTGCGGATCTTCCGCGTCTGGATAAGCGTAAGTGCCTCGAACAGCTCGTCCATCGTGCCAAATCCGCCGGGGAAGATAATGTACGCGTTGCTGTATTTGATGAACATCGTCTTCCGAACGAAGAAATACTTGAACGAAAGCGATTTCGTGAGATACGGGTTGGGCTGCTGCTCAAACGGCAGCTCAATATTGCAGCCGACCGACATTTTGCCGACCTCGTAAGCCCCTCGGTTGGCTGCCTCCATTATACCGGGGCCGCCGCCGGTGATCACCTCAAAATTAGCCTTAGCCAGCAGCCGAGCCGTTTCGCGAGCTGCCTCGTAATACTCGTCGCCTTCAGCGGTACGGGCCGAGCCAAAGATGGACACCCCGCGTGTGATCGTCGCAAGGTGGTCAAATCCGTTGACGAATTCGCCCATGATACGAAAAACACGCCAGGAATCAGACGTTTTATAATCATCCTCCGGCTCAGGCGATCGGAGCAGGATCTCGTCATCCGTGAGAAGCCAGTATGCCTGCTCGACCTTGCTATCGATGGCCTCTTTGATCGTCTGAGGCTCGGCGGGTTTCTGCTGGTCCTTTTTTGTTTTCGGTTTGTTTGCGTCCGTTTCAGCCATAAAAAACTTTAAGAATGCGAGAGTAAATCGAGCCCGTGAGCGACAGCACTTATAACCCCATTATGTTGTATCCGCAGTCCACGTAGATCGTCTCGCCGGTTATGCCGGACGCCAGATCGCTGACGAGGAACAGTGCCGTGTTGCCTACCTCGCTTGCCTGTACGTTGCGCTTCAGCGGCGACTTTTCACCAACGTAGTTCAGCATGGTCCCAAGGTTTCTGACACCCCTCGCAGACAGCGTATTTATAGGTCCGGCGCTTATCGCATTGACGCGGATATTATTTTTACCGAGGTCCGCGGCCAGATACCGCGTCGACGCCTCAAGGGCCGCTTTCGCAACGCCCATCACGTTGTAATTCATTACCACTTTTTCGGCACCGTAATAGCTCATCGTCACGATGCTGCCGCCATTCGTCATCAATGGCGAAGCGGCGAGCGCAACCTGCGTCAGCGAGAAAGCACTTATCTCAAGTGCCGTTCGAAAGGCCTCGCGTGTGGTGGTGACAAACTCCCCCTCGAGGGCCTCCTTTGGTGCGAAAGCGATCGAGTGAATGACAAAATCGAGTCGCCCGTACTTTTCGCCAACCGACTGGAACGCAGCATCTACCTCAGCCTGGTTGGTTACGTCGCAGGGCAGCACGAGCGAATCGGGCAGCTCGCCGGCCAGCTTTTCTACATTCTCCTTTAGCCTCTCACCTTGATACGTAAAGGCCATTTTTGCACCGTACTCGGCACAGGCGGCGGCACATGCCCAGGCGATCGAACGCTTGTTTGCCACCCCAAAGATCATTCCGATTTTGTTCTCTAACATATCTTGTTTGTCGCGGGGTCATAACCGGGCGCTATTCGCTGACATACACCTTTTGCAGCATCTCAAAATCGAGTAGCCGTATGTCGATATCAACGGGCGTGTCGGAGAACCTCCGGGTTACCAGCATCGCCCGCAGCAGCTCTTCTTCTTCCGCGGTGAGCTGCGTCACGAGCACCACCATCAGCCTCAGCCGCAGCCGGCTTTTCAGCTCGGCCAGGTTCCGTTTGGCCTGAGTTATCTTCTTGATCATTGACTCGATCTTTTCCTGCCTGACGTCCGGCACGACGAGGAACGCGACCTCGATGCAGGTGATCAGGTCCTGGTCCGCAAGTATCGCGTCGAATGGTGTTTTTCCAATGCTCACATGACGCATCAGCGGAAGGTTTTCCTCCTGCTGGATCTGTCTAAGCGCAAGATCCTCGGCCACTATATACGCGGATAAAAGGTCGGGGAGCTGCTCCTTACCGACATTTAGCAGCCTCGCCAGCTCTCTTACCTCGAGGTTCACATTCTGCCGCTGTATCTCGGGCATAGCGCCGTCCCAACGTATGAACTTTCGATCGTCGATCGCCGCCATTCTGCGGTTGTATGCGATGTAGACGAGCACCAGAATGGCCAACCCCGCGAGGCTTGCGGCAAAAAGCATCGCCGACAGCATCTGGTCTTCGCGAAAAGCCAACGCGGTTCCCGCGACCGACACCAATGCTAGCAGCACCGAAACCCCCATCAGAGGATAGTTGGCCTTTTGCCTTTCAAATCGGGCCAGCGGGTTGTCGCTCTTTTGCTGCATTTCGTACGCGATCAGTCGGCGGTTGATGCTCTCTGGAACGGAATGTCATCGAAATGTGTCATCCGCTTGAACGCGCGGAAACGATCATTGATCTCTTCATAGTCCAGGCTATCCACGCGCTCGGTGCCAAATTTCTCCACGTTAAAGGACGCCATGACCGATCCATAGATCATCGCCCGCCGCATGGTCTCGTCCGAGATCTCTCTTTGGGCAGCAAGATAGCCCATAAAGCCGCCGGCAAAGGTGTCGCCTGCGCCCGTCGGATCGAAAACGCTCTCGAGCGGATATGCCGGAACCGCAAAGTAGCCGTCCTTTGTGAACAGGGTCGCGCCGTACTCGCCGCGTTTGATAACGAGAGCGCGCAGGCCGAAATCCATGATCCTTTTAGCTGCCTTATGTATGTTAGGCTCGTCCGTCAGCTGGCGAGCCTCAGCGTCATTGATGATGATGCAGTCGCAAACTTTTACGGTTTCGATCACCTGATCTTTAACGGTCGAGAGCCAGAAATTCATCGTGTCCATGGCAACGAACTCGGCATTTGGACACTGCTCGCGAACACCCTTTTGCAGCTCAGGCTGAATGTTGGCCAGAAAAAGAAGCCGTGCATTGCGTGAGTTTTCGGAAAGTTTCGGCTGAAAGGTCTCAAAAACATTTAGCTGCGTCTCGAGCGTGTGGGCCGTATTCATGTCGTAATCGTATCGACCACGCCAGAAGAAGGTCTTTCCATCACGGATCACTTCAATGTCGTCCCTGTTAATGTTATGCCTTTCAAAAACGGCCCACTCGTCAGCGCCAAAATCGCCCCCAACGACACCCACCGCGTTCACTCTCGTGAAAAAACTTGCCGACAGCCCAAAGTGTGTCGCTGCACCGCCAAGGATCTTGTCCCGCTCGCCAAATGGCGTCTCGACGGCGTCAAACGCGACCGAACCAACTACAGTTAATGACATTAAATAAGTATTCTCCCAGGTTTGCCTCTAAACATACCGCGCCGGTTCATCATCGCCTGCGACTGATGCTCCGGGCGAAGCCAAATGACGCCTTAAAACTTTAGAATGACTATTTTACACGCCAGGGTGGGTTTTTGCGATTTTCGCCTGCCCAAAACAGGCAGATCCGGTTGCCGTTGGGATCCCGCAGGTAAGCCTGGCGCCAAAGCCATGGCCGGTCTCTCGGATCCTCTTCAAACTCCAGACCTTGAGCTTTCAGCCGAGCGACCTCGCGGTCGAGATCGGCACATTCAAAATAGAGGGTGATGCTTTCCTGAGCGGGAAGGCCCTCGGCGGTGTTTATCGAGAGGGTTGAATCGCCGTCGGGGCATTCGAGCCGTGCGTAGCGTGGGAGGGAATCGACTATTCGGCGCAGGCCCAGCTTTTCGAAGAAGAGGACTGTTTCTACAGGTCTTTCCGAAAGGATAGTGACCTGATTCAGATTCATTTAGCGGCTAATAACTTCAGGGTTTTTTGGGCGTTGTCACGATACTGGCTGCCCGGATATTTTTCCGCGATGATGGAAAGGTAAGCGACGGCGTCCTCTCTTAGCTTAGCAGGAGCAAACTTTTCTTTTTCCTTTTCCATCCTCAGGTCCACCTTTTGCTGGCCCTTGTTTTCCGAGAGGTAATAGCTGCTCATGCCCGCCAGATACAGAAACTCGTCCATCTTGGAAAAGTTCGGATATGCCGCGAAGGTCTCTTCAAAACGCATCAGCACGCCTTTGTACGCTTTCTTTAGCTTAAAGGCGCTCCAGGCCACATCAAGGTTATGCTTCGCATCCGCCTCCATCAACGGGTCACGCTCGATGACCGGCGTGACGTTTCGTTGGGCAGAGAGAGGCGTCGCGCATACAGCCGCAAGGAAAAGAGTAAAGAGGAACGTTCTGAATCGCATATTCGAAGATCTAGGATGCAGTTTCGTATGACGAAAGTTGCAGTTATCGCGCGTTTTTCAATTGCCTCCGGCTTTAGCCGGAGGTAGCCCTTCAACAAGATTCTCGGCTTTAGCCGAACATTGGGCTAAAGCCCAAGACCGCTTTTCCACCCTAACCTCCACCTAAAGGTGGAGGCAATTGAAATTTCTACCGATACTTCCCGATGATCGCCTCGAGGTTCTTCGCGGTATCTTCCGGCCATAGGTCGGGTGCTGTAAAGATGGCGTTCTTTGTCGCGTTGGCATATTGGTTTGGCGTGGATTTCGACGCCACACGTTTTACAGCATCTTTGAGAACGATCTGTGCGTTGCGGACATTCTTGTTCAAATATTCGATCACGATGTCGACTGTAACGTCATCGTGGCCCTCGTGCCAGCAGTCGTAATCGGTGACGAGCGCGAGTGTCGCATAAGCGATCTCTGCCTCACGGGCGAGCTTTGCCTCCTGCAGATTGGTCATTCCGATTATGTCCATGCCCCACTGCCGGTAAACGTTCGACTCGGCTTTGGTGGAGAATGCCGGGCCTTCCATGCAGAGGTATGTGCCGCCGCGGTGGGTCTTTACACCGGCCTCTCTGCATGACGCCTCGAGGATATCGCCGAGCTCGCTGCAGACCGGGTGAGCAAAGGTCACGTGACCCACTATCCCCTCGCCAAAAAAGGTCGACTCATGTGCACGTGCCCGGGTCCGGTCAAAGAATTGGTCCGGGATGACAAAATCCGTGGGCGCATACTTTTCCTGCAGCGATCCGACCGCCGAGACGGAGAGAATATACTCAATTCCCAGGAGCTTCATGGCGTAGATATTCGCCCTAAACGGCAGCTCACTGGGTGTCAGCCTGTGTCCACGGCCGTGCCGCGGCAGAAAAGCCACCGTCACACCGTCCAGCTCACCCACGATAAACGCGTCCGATGGCGGCCCAAACGGCGTTTCAACGGGTAGCTCCCGCACATTTTCAAGCTCCGGCATCTGGTACAGACCACTGCCGCCAATTATGCCAATGTGTACTTGTTGCATTATGAGTTAAGTGTTTCAAGGGCTTCCACGTCAGCGAGATCCTGCAGACGCCCCGCGGCCCGTTTGTTCTTTTTTAGATTTTCAACATCGATGACGGGTATTGTTAGACCATCGACCTCGATCTCCATTCGGGCGGGAAAACACTCATCGAACTCCACACCGCTCGGTGAATTTAAAAGATCGATCCGGTTCGGCGGATAACCGAGTTGTACGACCATTCCGCCCTCGGACAGGTCGGCGGACGAAATGCCGACGCTCCCGAACCCGAATTTGTCGAGAGCGGCAAGAACTTTGACGATGTTTTCCGGATGGTTTTCTATCCAGACATCAAGGTCTTTGGTATATCTCGGATGCCCATGTAAAGCCAGGGCGTAGGCACCGAGCACGAGGTACCGAACCTCATTTGAGTTTAACGCGTCGATAAACTCTCTGAAATCTTTGCTCAGCATCCGAGTATTTCCAATCGTTATATTCGCTGCGGATCGATTCAAGGGCCTCCAACCGCTCCAAATAGCTGCGGCTCAGCCAGAATGAAGCGTTAGAAGTTGGCGAATCGAGTTTAGTTCGGGTGACCGTCAATTTGATCTGTCGGTTATTCATATGCCAGACAAAGCAATTTTCCATTAAGCTCGCCGAGTCTGCAAAGCGGCATCTCCATATCATGGTAGAAATGGCATATCCAGTTTTCCTGCAGGGCTTGCGGCCGGAGGCGTTTTTTGAATTCCAGCGTTTCGGTGGGAAAGAGGTCGTAGCTCATGATCCACGGCAGGGGCAGGTGGTGGCGGGTGGGGACCATGTCGAAAAAGCCGAATAGCGTTTCTCCGCCGCGTGTCAGCTTTACCGTCTGCATCGTTTCCGAGTGGCCGCGCACCTGCTCGACGACCAGACCCTCGACCACCTCGTACGAATCGGGCTTGAGTTGCAGCTGACGCGACTGGATCAATGGATGCCAGTTTTCCGAGCGGTAGCTCGCCCGGTCGCGCTCATGCGGGTTTTCGGCGTGAGCAAATTCACTTTTCGAGACAAAATAGCGGGCGTTGGGAAACTGGGGAGCCGCTCTGTCTGTGCCGCGCGCCAAAATAGTATTACCGCCCGCATGGTCAAAATGTAGGTGAGTATTGACCACGATGGTTATGTCTTCGGGATGGTACCCCGTGATCTCGAACAGAGACTTTGCAAATGGCTTCGTACGGTAGATGCCGTACATTGCGGTTTCTTTGGCACCCCACTTTTCCCCGATGCCGGTCTCGATCAGGATCTTTTCATAACGCGTCTCGACAAAAAGACAGTTCATGTTAAGGCTGACCCGGTTCAGCTCGTCAGGCGGGCACACACGCTCCCAAACGACGCGAGGGACGACCCCGAACATCGCCCCTCCGTCTAATCTGAATTCCGTGTCAGGGATCACCTCGACGCGGTAGTCACCCAAAAACATAAGTAAAATGGAAAACGGGCAATGGACATTCAGCTTCCATCGCCCGCTTTTTGGTCTAAGGCCTCGCGGGACTACTTACCCGCTGGTTTTTTCGGAGCGGGTTTTTCGCCCGCGGCAGGCGGTGCGTCGGGACCGTCGGGCTCAGCACCAGGCTGCATTTCCGGCGGCATCTGCATCTGCTGCTGTTTCTGACGCATCTGCTGGATCTGCTCGTCCGATATGGCGGGTACCGTGAAATCCTCGGGCACTTGGACGTGGTTTGCCGCAACGATCTCCTCGATCAGCTTTTTCTCTTTCTCGGTCTCGAGCTTCGCCTTTACGTAATCCTTAAGCGGCATTTCGCGGGCCATCGGATTTTCCGGGTCTTTAAAACCCGTCGAGAACAGGATGTGACGCACATCATAGGTCTCTTCTTTCTTTGCGTTCGGCTCGAGCTTTCTTTCGAGCTTTACGATGTGAAATCCGAAATCCGTCTCGACCAGTTCCGGTGCGACCTGTCCAGGCTCGAGCGCGAGGGCCGCCGTTTCGAATGGAGCGACCATGCGGCCCTTCGGGACGTCTTTGTACATACCGCCTTGAGTGGCCCCATCGGGTCCCTTATTGCCCGGATCTTCGGAAAACTCGTTCGCCAGGGCTGCAAAATCTTCGCCGCCTTTGGCACGGTCGAGGACTCCCTGCGCTTTGGAGCGTTTCTGACCCGGGTCGAGATCGGGATGTTCGGCTATGTACTTTGCTACCTCTTCATCGGTGACCTTTAACTTCTCGGCGATGTGCTCGGAAAAAAGCCGTGCCAGGAACTGCGCCTGCTGCAGCTTTACCTGCAGATTTGCCTTGTCCACGAACTCTTTCGGCAGCTCACCGTTTTTGACCTTCTGATCGTACTCGGCCTTATAGATCCGGATCTTGGCAAAGATGTCACGGGCCTGTGATTTTTCATCCTCGGTGATCTCGCGATCCTTCATGTCGGGGCTTGACGCTTTGAGCACCTCTATCTTTGCATTAAGAAAATCGTTAAACTCGGCCTCGTGGGTTCGCGATTCGGCTGTACCGGAAAGTCCGATCTTTTCCTTCAGATTGTCAAAGAAGCCGCGCTGTGCGGGCTGAGACTCGTCGCCCCAATACGCCTTGACCTGCTCCTCGCTTATAAAGCCAAAGGGCGGCATGGGGCCCTTGTCCTTGTTGATCTCACGATCGTAATTCACGGCCAAAATCTCTGCCTTGATACTCTCGAGCTCCTGACGGTTCGTGGGCGTGTCGGCAAGGCCGTCCTTTTTCGCCTGGCTGGCAAACGCGAGCAGCTGTTTAAGATTCTCCACCTGCTGCTTTTTCAATTCCGGGTCCTCGGCGAGCCGTTTCAAAACCATCGGGTTTGATTTGGCTACGTCTGCAAGCAGCATCTCGATTTCTGGTCTGCTGATCGAGTTGAACGATTCGCTCGCGTGCGTCCGGTTTTTCCAAACCACCAGACCCGCACCTATCGCGAGTATCGCTATTACCAGGATCAGTCCTTTAGTTAAATTGCTCAATTGTTGAGTCCTCACTTACGCAAAATCTATTAATTGCAAACGGGTATGATATCAGAGGAGGCAGGTTTCGGCTAATTAACGACCATTAACGGGTCGTCTGAACCAATTCAAGCAGAACGCCATTTGAAGATGACGGATGGACGAACGCAACCAAACACCCCTCGGCACCTATCCGCGGGCTTTCATCAATAAGACGCACGCCTTTTGATCTGAGTTTACCGAGAACTGCCTCGATATCGTCGACCTCGACAGCTATATGATGAATGCCGCCCCCGCGTTTTTCGAGGAATTTACTGATCGGCGAGTCTTCACTCGTAGGTTCGAGCAGCTCGACGCGGCTTTCACCGATCGGCAACATCGCAACGCGTACCTTTTGGTCCTCAACGACCTCGGTGTGCACGTTTTCGAGCCCCAGTGCGTCAGCCCAAAATTCTAAAGCCTCATCGATGCCCTTTGTTGCTATTCCCAAGTGGTTAATTTTCATTTCGATTTGATCATCTGTTCGACCGCCGAATACGGGTCGAGGCTCTTGCCGGCGACCTTTGATGCGAGATCGTCAAGCTGCTCGCGCGTGCCGTTCTTACCTAACAGGTCTGCCAGGAGCCGTTCCTGTATAAGCTCCAGCAGCCGCCAGCGTGCGATCGAGCGCCGGCGTTCATGGCTGCTGTCCCCATCCCGCTGAAATCTGTAATACGAATCGATTGACGCGGCCAGATCCGTAACGCCGCCCCCCTCGGTGGCAATTGTTTTAACGATCGGCGGGTTCCACATATCAGGCCGGTGAGCGAGCGAAAGCAGCGACTCGAGTTCCTTCTGAGACCGCAGAACACCCTCGCGATCGGCCTTGTTGATCACGAAAACATCGCCGATCTCCATGATTCCCGCCTTGATCGCCTGGATATCGTCGCCCATGCCTGGCACCAAAACCACGACGGAAACATCGGCCGTTTTGACGATCTCGACCTCGTCCTGACCGACGCCGACGGTCTCGACTATCACCTTGTCAAAACCGGCCGCGTCGAGAATTGCGACCGCGTCCACCGTCGCTCGGGACAGCCCGCCAAGGTTGCCGCGCGTCGCCATCGAACGTATGAAGACATTTTTGTCGAGGCCCAGGGTCGACATCCGTATGCGGTCCCCAAGGATCGCGCCCCCGGAGAACGGGCTTGAAGGATCCACGCAGATAATGCCGATCCGCTCACCAAGATTTTTATAGTGGAGTGCGAGCTTGTCTACAAGCGAGGATTTTCCCGCACCGGGCGAGCCGGTAATGCCGATGACCATCGCGCTGCCCGTCCGCGAGTAGACGCTTTTCATTAGGTCGATCGCATTGCCGGTGTCGTTCTCAATAGCGGTAATCGCGCGAGCAATGGAGCGGGTTTCGCCCGCAAAAACCCGCTGAGCAATTTCTCTGCCAGTTTGCATGTAATGTATCTTCTCAGTAAACGTCAACGAGCGGAAGCCATCGTTCACTCAGGGGGAAGGGGGAAAAAGCTTAGTACTTGAATCATTTCCGGGGTTCATTCCACGTGCGGGATTCCCAGATCGTCACAAATCTTCTTAACGAGACCCTTTTTGATCTCTCGGTGCCGAGGCAGTGCCGTCATCATACCCGTTCGTGTTCTTGAAAACTGAATGCCTCCCGCCCTCGCGGAAAAGTATGCAGCCATGGCTTTGAAGGTAACGGACAAGATCATTTCGCTTCATCAGCCGGTTTGCAGAATCAATTCTTCCTTCTTAGCTCCCGTTGCGGCTAATATACGGTGCTCCGCGTCTTCACGATAGCAATCCAACAGGAGTAAGACCGCCTCCTTGAGGTTTTCCCTGGTTTCCCCTAGGGTCTCACCCTGGGTATTTGCACCGGGAAGCTCAGCAACATAACCAATAAAGCCGCCCTCGTCGGCCTGCTCGTAAATAGCGGTGAATTTTAGCTGTGACATATAAACCCCTCATACCTCCCCCCAAAAATACTGCCACTTTTATTGATGGATAACAATACAAAGACGCGGGTGGTCAGTCTGGCCCGCCGCGTACTTTCGAATCATTAGTGAAGATCACATAGTACCTTCGTCGGCCGACGGTCCGTAGATCGAGGGTACCGGGATGTCATTCAGCCGGAGATAAACAGATAGCTGGCCGCGATGATGGACGATGTGGTTCATAACAAATGAGCGTATCACGGCCACCTTTGGCATGGTGAAATATACCTGTTCGCCGTTTCGCATCGTCCATTCCGTCATAAACGTCTCGTCCGAGGTCTCGGACAGGATCTGTTTTGCCTTGGCAATATGATCGTCAAAGAACGCCAGCAGCTCGTCGGTCGACTTTGGCTCGTAAGGCGTGTAATCCATGGTCGCGAAATCAAGAACATCGCTTGTCAGGGTCGACTTTGTCCAGCCGAACATCTCAGCACAATGCGATGCCAGCCTGCCCATGGTCATTGATTTTTCGTGCGGTTTCCAATCGAATTTGTCGGCCGGAACACGCTCGAGGCACGAGCGCGTGATCTTTGCTTCGTTTTCCAACTCTGCCAAAAATGCCGATGCCAGCCGGCCTGAACTCATGGCGGTACTTGAACTCATATATCGTCTCCTTTATTTAATTTTAATTTGGAGCACCATCATATCATAGCGTTGCACGAATGCAACATGCAACACCTTGAATTCATACAATAAGTGCAACTTTTGAAATTGGCTGGGGAGGGCGAGTCGAAGTAGATTCGATGCGTTCTTCGGACTACCAATCAAAAGGAGCATCATATGATCTACCGGCAACTCACCCAGGAGCAAAGATACCAGATATGGGCGTGTCTGCGAACGAAGATGAAGAGGAGCGAGATAGCACGCGAGATCGGGGTGCACCGGTCGACGGTGACTCGGGAGCTGCGGCGGAACGAGAGCGGGCGGTGGAAGTACAACCCGAGCCGGGCGGTGACGGGATCGAGTTCATCCGCCATCAGAGCATTGCGGAATCCCTCGGTGCCGACTTCTTCTTCGCCGACCCGTACTCGTCGTGGCAGCGGGGGACGAACGAGAACACCAACGGGCTCGTGCGGCAGTACTTCCCGAAACGCACCGACTTCGCCAACGTGCCGGACGAGGCGATCCGCGACGTCGCGGACCGCCTCAACAATCGACCTCGCAAGGTGCTCAACTTCCGAACACCCGACGAGGTCTTCAATAACCGTTTTGTTGCACTTATTACTTGAATCGAAGCACTATTATATTTTTCTATGCCTTCAGAAGGGTCTTTGCGATCACCAGCCGTTGGATCTCGCTCGTGCCCTCGCCGATGGTGCAGAGCTTTGAATCACGCCAATATTTTTCAGCGGGATAATCCTTGGTATAGCCGTAACCGCCGTGAATCTGTACGCTTTCCTCCGCGACGCGGACCGCGGTTTCTGACGCGAACAGCTTGGCCATTGCGGATTTTTGGGTAACGGACTTGCCGGCGTCCTTCATCGATGCGGCCTGAAGCGTGAGCAGCCGGGAGCATTCGATCTGCGTTGCCATGTCGGCGAGCTTGAACTGAGTCGCCTGAAATTCGGCTATCGGCTTACCGAACTGCTGCCGCTCCTTTGCATACTTGATCGCGGCCTCGTACGCCCCCTGGGCAATGCCGACGGAAAGAGCGGCTATCGAGATCCGCCCGCCGTCCAGCACCTGCATCGCCTGCAAAAAGCCTTCGCCCTCATTCCCCAGGCGGTTCTCGTCCGGCACATAGCAGTCCTCGAACACGACGGAGGCAGTCTCCGACGCCCGCATGCCGAGTTTGTTCTCCTTTTTGTCGCTGCGAAAGCCGTCCATCGATTTATCAAATATGAAGGCCGTGATGCCCTTGTTGCCTTTTTCTTTATCGGTGACGGCAACTGCGACGAGCGTGCTGCATGCGATGGCGTGGGTGATGAAGTTTTTTGACCCGTTCACTTTCCAGCCGCCGTTCGACCTCACAGCGTTCGAGCGCGTGCCGGACGCGTCGGACCCCGCCTGAGATTCGGTCAGGCCCCAGGCGCCGAAACTCTCACCGGTGACCAGCGGCACAAGATACTTTTGCTTTTGTTCCTCGCTGCCGAACATGTAGATGTGATTTGAGCAGAGGGAATTGTGTGCCGCGACGGAAAGACCAACCGAACCGCACACGCGGCCGAGTTCCTCAATGATGGTGGCGTACTCGACGTATCCCATCCCGGAACCGCCGTACTGTTCGGGAAAAAGAATCCCCATCAGGCCCAATTCGGCCAGTTTCGGGCGAAGCTCGTCGGGAAAATGCTGCGACTCGTCCCAATCCATCACGTGGGGCTTTATCCCGCTCTCGGCAAACTCGCGGATGCTGTATTTGATCTGCTGCTGTTCCTCGGAAAGTTCAAAGTCCATATTAAGAATTATAACAAATAATTATATGCTCATAATATATTCTATGAGTTGTTGCTGCAACGGTCGGGACGTAAACTTAGATTTATGGAAAGGCAGAAGAACCTGTTAACAACGAGTGAGGAAGTGCGCGAGTTATTGCAAAACACCCGGACAATTGCCGTCCTCGGCATCAAGCCCGAGTCGCACGCAGGCCAGCCGGCCTATTACGTGGCCAAATACATGGCCGATCGCGGCTATGACGTTATTCCCGTGCCTGTGTATTACCCTGAGGTGACTGAGATCCTGGGGCGGAAGGTGTACCGCAGCCTTAATGATGTGCCGGGTCAGATAGACCTGCTCAACGTCTTTCGCCGCAGCGAGGACATTCCAAAGCATACCGACGAAATCTTGTCCAAAAAACCAAAGGCCGTGTGGTTTCAGCTTGGCATTCGCAATGATGAAGTTGCTGCCAAACTGGCAGAGGCGGGTATCAAAGTTGTGCAGAATCTTTGTCTGATGGTCGAACACCGTGAACTTGTCTAGGCACGGTTTTTTCGGCTGGCAGGTTTAGCTGAGACGTTCCTGAACTGGGCTAATTCTTCCGGTGTGATAGGCCGGCTCGATCCGGCGCTTAGGTATTTGTCGGAGATGGGGCCGATAGCGGTCCTCTTGAGCTTAACTACCGAATGGCCGATCGCGTCGAACATTTTTCTGATCTGCTGATTGTGGCCCTCGTATAACGTAATTTCATACCACCCATTTTTCTCGGTGGACGGCAGCTCCTTTATCTCGGCGGGTGCCGTTTTGAAGCCATCCTCAAGCCGCAGTCCACGCCGCAGCTTATTGATGGCGTTCTCGTTCGGCAGCCCTTTTACCTTAACTTCGTAGACCTTCGGGATCGTCCGTGACGACGAAACAAAATTGGTAAATTCGCCGTCGTTGGTCAAGATGATCAGCCCCTCGGTGCTGTAGTCGAGGCGGCCAACCGGGTGGAGCTTTCCGCGTCCTTTAACGAGGTCTGTGACGAGCTTTCGCCCCTCAGGATCGGCTGCACTCGAGAGGTAGCCCTTGGGTTTGTTCAGCAGGATGTAAACGTTTGAGCGGTTCTGAAGTTTAGTGTTTATGAGCTTACCGCGGACCTTAATGTGGTCCTTCTCGGGGTCGGCCTTTGTACCCAGCTCCGTCACGATCTCGCCGTTGACCGTCACCTCACCCGCTGATATCAGTTCTTCGGCCGCCCGCCTGGAAGCGATACCTGCCTGGGCGATCAGTTTCTGTAATCTTTCCATAGGTGAGGAGTGAGCAGAGAGCAGTGAGCGGTGAGCAGTAAGGAATCGTTATGAGTCCGATTTGATCTTCCGCCTGAGTCCATAGGTTACAGCGAGACACTCGACAACTGCCGCCTGAACTGCATCGTGTTGTTCTTTCCCAAGATATCCAATTCGAAATGCTGCCTCAAGCCGGGTGTTGATCTCATTTAGCGAACCGATAGCGACGGACAAGAAATTGCTGAACTGATCGTGCGTTCGGTCAGCGGCCCCTTCAGCGATATTAGACGCCACTGAGATCGCGGCCCGTCGAAGCTGCGATACAAGGCCGTAAGTTTCTTCTCTCGGAAATGTTTTGATCAACTCGTAGATGATGACAACCAGATCCATCGTTTTTGCCAGGCGATCAGATTCTTATGCGGTTTCTCCATCCGAGATTTTTAACTGCTCACTGCTCACAGCTCACTGCTCACCATCACGAAACCAGATCTTCGAAATCCTCTATCGACGGCAGTTCCGACAGGTCCTTTAGACCAAATTGAATAAGAAAATCCTTTGAGGTCCCGTACTGCATCGGGCGGCCCACGGCTTCTTTCCGTCCTTTGGCGACTATCAGGCGTTTATCGAGCAATGTTTTGATCGCCGAGGCTGACTGGACACCGCGAATTTCAAGTATCTCGGGCACGGTGACGGGCTGCTTGTATGCGATAACCGCGAGAGTTTCGAGCGAAGCCAGCGACAGTTTGGCCGACGGCCGCGTTTTAAGAAATTTGCGAATCTCCTCGTGAAATTCGGTCCTGGTCGAAATCTGCCATCCACCGGCGATCTCTCTGATCTGGAGCCCGCTGTCCCTCGCTTCGTATTCGCGTTTGAGCTCCTCGACCGCGGCCTCTACGCTTTCCCGGTCTTCGTCGAGAACCTCGGCAAGCAATTTAGAGGTTATGGGCTCATCGGCAACAAAAATGAGGGCCTCGGCCAATGCGACCAACTCGGTCAACGAACGTGCCTGCTTTTCCGCGGTTTCAACTTCCATACGGGTGACGACGTTACACTCTCTTCAAAATAATATCGCCAAATGTTTTGCTTTGCATTAGCCTGACGCCTTCTGTTCGGACGATCTCGAGCACCGCAATGAAAGCTGTGACCAGCTCGCGTTTCGAATGCATTTCATCGAAAAATGCCAGCAGGCTTAGCTCCGGTTCATTGAATATCCGTTTCCTGAGGTCCTTGATCATATCCGCGAGCGAGATCTCTTCGCGATGGATCTCCAACTTGATCTCTTCGACGTGGCGGGCGGCGATCTTTTGAAATACGGTCAGCAGGTCAAACACTGACGCGTCGATCTCGGCATTGCTGTCGTCTGACTCGATAGGCCCGCGCGTAAATACGGCCTGTTCTATGGTCGAGCGTTCATAGAGCATCCCGGCCGCCGTTTTAAACTTTTCATACTCGAGCAGCCGATCAACGAGCTCCTGTCGCGGGTCCTCAAACTCTTCGTCGTCGTCGACCGTCGGGTCACGGGGCAGCAGCATCCTGGACTTGATCTCGATGAGCGTAGCCGCCATGACCAGAAAGTCGGCCGCGACAGAGATGTCGAGCTTTTTCATCAGACGGATGTATTCGAGGTATTTTTCTGTGATCCGTGCGATGGGAATGTCAAAGATGTTCGCCTGCTCCTGGCGGATCAGGAACAGAAGCAGATCTAGCGGACCGGCGAAATCGCCGATCTTGATCTTTAACTCGTCGGCAGCCCCGCCCTCGATCTGGGCACGGCTGTCGAGAAAATCAAACGTGTAATGGTCCTGTTGTTCGCTCAAAATTAATTGCCCTGTCTGAGATAAATAATGTAATCGATCTGAGGCGGCTCTATGCCGGACTCGCGAAGCTTTAACATGATATTGCCCCGATGGATCGCCGAGTGCATAACCACGTGGGTTAAAAGTTCACGGTACGTGTTCTCATGTTCTGCGCCCGCGCTCGTCTTGTACCTGGCTAGCTTGTTCAACACCTCCTCGGTGCACCCGGTTAGCAGGTCCCGGTACTGCCGCGCAGACCGGTCAGCAGCTTCTTCGATCTTGTCGAAAGTGATTTCAGGCCAAAAGTTGAATCCCGTCGAGTCCTTTCCCGATAACCGATCAAAATACTCGTTCTCAGTCGTTATCAAATGAGCAAGAATGGCGATGGCCCTGGGGCAGTCCTCGCCCCAGAGGGTATCGATCATCCGCCGGTTTGCCCATTCGTTATAACGAAAGAGTTCGCGAAGCTGCTCAGTCGTTTCCATCGGTGACCGCCGCGGCGTGCATCTTGAGATCTTCGAGTCTAACGATCTTCAAAGCAGATTCGTGCGTGGCCTCCAGCACTACCTGCGGCGCCATTCCGTCTTCGAGGGCCTGCTGCCATCTGGTGACACAAAGGCACCATTTATCGCCGGCCTGAACACCCGGAAAAGCGTATTGCGGCATTGGCGTCGAAAGGTCGTTACCCGCCGACCTGGAGTACTCCAAAAACTCATCGGTGGCCACGATACACACGGTATGGCGCCCCGTGTCATCGGCGCCTGTCCGGCAAAACCCGTCGCGGTAAAAACCGGTCATCGGGTCCGTGCAGCAGCTTTGCAATTCACTGCCTAACACATTTTTGGGCTTTGGATAATGCCCGTTTCCATTGGTGGCGCTCATTGTTTTGTTTTGGCCTCCGGGTTGCCGCTTTTGCCTGCCTGGTATGGGATCTTCTCGATCAAGTTTCCGGCTTGATTCTGCGTGATCGACGGCCATTTCCCGTTTGCATACCGCGAATACTTCAAGGTGTTACTCGTGCCATTAAAGACGAACTCCATAGCTGCGTCCGCGGTTACGTTATTATTGTCACCATTGACCATGACCTGCCTGCAAGTGCCCTTGATCGTGACGTTATTGGTATCGCCGTTGATCCGTACAGAATTGTATTTGGGGCACGTCAGCGACTGTTTCAGAGCATCACCACTGACCGATAATGTTTCCCCGTCAAGGGACGTGTCGACCTGAACGACTTCGGCCGGATCGATCGCTGCAGGCGTCGGCGTGAACACCGGCGCCGTTGTCGGTGTCGGCGTGCCGGAGAACTTATACATCTCGTCTTTCGCTATGCCGCTGCGAAAATCACACGAGATAAAGACCGACATTGATAATAATAGAGCGACTAACCGGATCGACTTCATAAAACTCATCTATTCGCGCTCAAAGAAATTGTTTCTCTCAACTTTCGCCACGCGCGTGGCAAATGCCTTGTACCACTGAGAATACCCTTTTTCCTGCGCAAGCTTGTGCTCGGCGTGGTCTTTCCACGCGGCTATGTCGTCGAGCGTCGCCCAGTAGGTGACAGAAACGCCCAGATGCTCGCCTCGACCCGACTCGATACCAAGATACCCAGGCTGTTGCTGAGGAAGCTCGAATATCCTCTTATTCATCTCATCATACCCCGCCAGATCGTCACTTTTTATGGTAGTGAAGATCACCGCATAGGACGGCGGCGGCGGTGTTGATGCAATTTCGAACATCTATTTCGCTTCTTTGATCAGCTCTAACGCTTTGTCGATCGGCCTCGCCATTACCGCTCGATCACCCACCTCCACGATGGGCCGCTGAAGGATCGCGGGGTTTCGGGCAATTGCCTGCACTACCTCGGCGTCGGGTGTGTCTGCCGTCAATCCCAGCTCTTTAACGACTGCCTCGCCTTTTCGGAGCAATTCATAGGGCCTTAGCCCGGTCTTTCTTGCCAACGATTCAACGGCCGCTCCATCCAGCGGCGATTTGAAGTAATTGACTCGTTCAAAGTCTATGCCGTTTTCCCGAAACAGCGTCGCCAGATTTCGGCACGTCGTTCAGGTGGGTTTTTCGTAAACTGTGATCTTGTTCATCTTAGGTGAGTTCGAGTTCGGGTGTTTTCACCATAACGTGGGCAATGATGTCTTCTCCGGTCACGTCATCGGTTTTTTGTACAAAATAACTCAGCGACATCGGTTCTGGCGGCCTCACCGTTTTCGACCATACCTTCGATATGAAACTCGAGTGCCGAGCGCTCCGAATCAAGCGTATCCTCGACCGTCCGTCCGGTCGCCACACAACCCGGCACGTCAGGCGAAAATGCCGAATAGTTTTGTTCGCCCTTTTCGATCACTATCAGATATCTGTTCACCATATCTACCTTATTTTAGACTATAAGCCTGATCAAATCGCGAGCCGGCATCGGTTACGCAATTCCGATTCGCTTATACGCTTGGCTCAGTGTCGCAGCGGCGACGCCGCGGGCCTTTTCAGCTCCGAGCATCAGGATCTCGGCAAGCTGATCGTCGTCAAACTGGCGGACCCTTTCCTGAAAGGGCCGCAGAAACTCGACCACTGTGTCGGCAAGTTCAGCCTTGAAATCCCCATACCCCGTGCCTTCAAAATGCGCTACACAATCGGTCTCAGACTTACCGGTGAGGAGCTGATAGATAGTGAGCAGATTTCGTATAGCCGGCCTGCTCTCATCAAAAGTAATATCTGTACCCGAATCCGTAACGGCGCGTTTTATCTTTTTTGTGATCGTGTCCGCATCGTCGAGCAGGAAAATAGATGCGTTCAAATTCTCATCCGATTTAGACATCTTCTTAGCCGGGTCCTGCAGCGATTTAATGTTCGCACCTCGCGGCGGTATGTACGGCTCGGGAACTACAAAAGTCTGGCCGAAATCTCGGTTAAAGCGTTCGGCCAGGTCGCGAGTCAGCTCAAGATGCTGCTTCTGGTCCTGCCCGACGGGTACTAGGTCGGTGTGATAAAGCAGTATGTCGGCCGCCATCAGCACAGGGTAGGTAAAGAGACCTGCGCCGGCTCGCTCCCGATTACCTTTGCCCTTGTCCTTAAACTGCGTCATTCGTTCCAGCTCGCCCATCCTCGAGATGCACGACAGTAGCCAGGCCAGCTCGGCGTGTTCCGAAACATCCGACTGGATAAAAATGGTCGACCGCTCGGGATCAATGCCGGCGGCCAGGTAAATACGTGCAAGATCGAGTGTTTTTCGCCGGTAGGTCGCGGGGTCCTGCGGCAGAGTGATGCCGTGGAGGTTGACGATGCAGTAAAACGCCTCGTACTCATCCTGCAGGGCGACCCAGTTCTTTAAAGCGCCGAGATAGTTGCCGATATGAAGTTCGCCGGTCGGCTGGGCGCCGCTAAATATGCGCTTCTTCATAGCCTAGAACCACCGGGTGTAAAGCAGAAAATTGACAACCGCAAACACCGGTCCGATGATGATACCGATCAGCCCCCAATAGACCAGCAGCATTAGGATAAGGAAACCGTATTGCTCGAGCAGTGTGAACACAGGTTCAAAGCTCGCGGGTAAAAACGTGGAGAGCACCTTACTGCCGTCCAGCGGGGGAAACGGAAGCAGGTTAAATACCGCCAGCGAAACGTTTAACATGATCATGTATTGGAACAAGATCACAAGTGGTTTAATTAGTCCTATCTCAGCGTTTTGAGCATTAATAACGCCGGATTCCAACAGGCTCTTAAAGATCACAAAACCAATGGTCGCCAGTATTAGATTTGCTCCGATCCCCGCTATGGAAACCATAACGTTGGCGGTTTTGTAAGTGGTCCATTTGCGTGGATTTACCGGCGTCGGGACCCCCCATCCGATCAAGGGTATGCTTGATAATGCACCGCCAAAAGCCCCAAGGACGAAAGCAAGGATCGGTATCAAAAGCGTGCCGATGGGATCGGTATGAGTGATCGGGCTGAGGCTCACCCGGCCAAGCATGTACGCGGTGTCGTCGCCGTATTTAAGCGACATCCATGCGTGACCGGCCTCATGGGCGGAAATGGCCAACAGCAGGACCACCATGTAGATCACCAGGTGGCTCACTAAATTGACCATATCTACGTCGCCCATAATTGTTAGTCGATCAGCTCGCGTGCAGGCCGCCCGCATCTGTTCTGTTTATTGTCTTAACGCCTAAATTGTGACATTCTTTTAGTTCAAAATAAAATGAACGCCTCTCAAACGGGCAGCAACTCGAATGGTTTGTCGCTTGTCCGCGCGGATGGTGTACGAGCATCCTTAATTAACGTCAGATCCTCAGATCGGTCATGACTCACATAGTCTGCATTGCGAGCGAACACAAGGGAAACGAGTTCCTTGAAGAGGCTCACAACGCCGGGTGTGCGGGTCACGCTGGTCACAAAAAAGAAGCTCCTGGATTCGGCGTGGTCCTGGACAGCAATTAATGATGCCAAGACGGTGGAAGACAATGCGGGCGTCCTGGATTACGTTCGGGCGGTTACCAATCTCGCGGGGCGGCACAACGTCGACCGCGTAGTGGGGCTTGACGAGTTTGACGTGCTGACAGCCGCAATGACCCGCGAGCATTTAAATCTGCCCGGGATGAGCCGTTCTCATGCTTTACGGTTTCGCGACAAGCTCGCTATGCGAGATATTGCGTCAAAAGCCGGTATCCCCTGCCCTGAATTCACCGGTGTCTTTAACCCCCAGCAGGTAAACGACTTTCTAGAGAACGTTCCGGGTCCATGGATCATAAAACCGAGACACGAGGTTTCGGCCTTTGGCATTCGCAAATGCGAGACGGCCGGGCAGGCATGGGATGTTTTGACGGACCTCGACGGGCGAAACAACTGGCGAGATCATCCCTCGCAGTTTTTAATCGAAAGATTTATCAACGGGAAGGTCTATCACGTGGACTCGGTCGTCTCAGAAGGCAAGGTGGCGGCCGCCGGCGTCAGCCGGTACGGCACTACGCCCTTTGATGTGTCGCATTACGGCGGCGTATTTACGTCGTCGATCGTGTCGTACCGGTCGGACGAGAGGAAGCAGCTTGAGATACTCAACAGCGCTCTGCTGATGGCGTTCAAATACGACCAGGGTGTGGCACACGCCGAGTTTCTGCAGAGCGAAGCGGACGGCAATTTTTACCTTCTCGAGGTGGCCTGCCGCGTGGGCGGAGCATATATCGCCAATGTGCTGGAACACGCCTGCAACTTTAGCCCCTGGCGCGAGTGGGCAAAACTTGAGACCGCAACCGATCAGCGGCCCTATAAGCTGCCAAAGCTGCGAAAGGATTTTGCCGGCATCACCCTCGCTCTCGCCAATGTCGATGAACGGGATACGTCAAATTATATTGACGAAGAGATCGTGTATAAGATCAAAAAGCCAAAGCATGTCGGGCTGATCTTTCATTCCACACGACAAAAGCGGATCGACGAACTCTTAAAGACATATAGCGAGCGCATCACCAATGATTTCCTGGCCGTTGCACCTGTCAAGGAACGATATGATGATTGAGTTTCCATCCCGTATCTGGGAAAATTAAACTCATGGATCGAGTTGTCTCAATTTCGCCGGATGTTCAGAGCGGAGAGCCGGTTTTTTCAGGCACTCGAGTCCCTATTAAAAATCTATTTGATTACCTTAAGGGCGGCGATTCGATCGATGAGTTTCTCGACGATTTTCCTTCCGTTCAAAAAAGCCAGATACTAGAGCTATTAAACCTCGCCGAGCACACGTTTACTCTCTCGGAAGCAGAGATCCATGAAGAGACTTTTGCTCGATGAAAATCTTCCTAAGCAACTAAAAAGACATTTTTCTCCGGACTTCGACGTTACGTCTGTCCCGGACCTGGGATGGCAGTCGAAGAAGAACGGCGAGCTTCTGACGGGGATGGTCGATGAGGGCATCGATTATCTCATAACCGCGGACCGAAATCTACGATTTCCACCCGATCGTCATCATTGTGATCAGATCAATGGATATCCGTTTCAAACGGTTGGCTCCTTCGTTCCGCAAATCGAGGCTGCCATCGTCGGAGCGAAGGATCTAGAGAAGTTTATTGAGATCGAGCTTATAGATGAGTAGCCAGTCGCCCGATATTCTAGATCACGATCTCAAAAAGTACTTTGGTGAATTGCTGAAGTTTGGGTCCACACCGGAAATGGAAGCGTCGGCGCTGTTCCGGCAGATCAGACCTGAGGTGGACCGGATTCTAAACGCCGTAGTGGTAGAAGAGTTCACCACCGTCACCGGGGGGCCGGTTGATTCTCCAACAGCCATAAAAGCCCTGGCCTGGAACCTTGAGCGCGGCATCCGTTTTGAGGGTATCGTCGACGTTCTAAAGAACCATCCCCAACTGAAGGGCAAAGAACTTATGCTGCTCACGGAGCTCGACCATGGCATGGCCCGCAGCGGCAATCGTTTCGTCGCACGGGAGCTTGCCGTTGGGCTGAAGCTCAATTATGCATTTGCCCCGGTTTACATTCCTCTGCAGAAAGGCAGCGGCGTCGAGTCCGAGATGGAGGGGGAGAATGCGGCGTCAATACACGGGATTGCGATGTTCTCGCGTTATCCGATGAAAAATGTCCACGCGGTCCCGCTGCCTAACGGCAAGGACAAAATGTGGGGTAAGGAAAAACGCCTTGGATGGCTAAGGGCTCTCATCGCGGATATCGACCACCCGTTGGGCACACTCAGAGCGGTAACGATCCACCTTGACGCCCACTGTTCGCGACGTCACCGGCATCTGCAGATGAAGCTGATCCTGGACCATCTGGACACATTGCCCCCGCTGCCCACGATCATCGGCGGCGACTGGAACACGACAACGTACAATGCTCAGAACGCGACCCGTGCGATCCTCGGTTATTGGCGACGCGTGATGATGGGGGTGAAAAACGTTGTGCGCAATCACCTGCCGCACCCGGACCGGTATTTTGAGCGTGATCTTTTTGGCGAGCTCGAAAAACGCGGGTTCGATTACAGGTCTTTCAACGAGACAGGCGTTGGCACGCTGCATTACGACATAGAGAGTATAGAAACGAACACAAATCTGCGTGATTGGGTGCCCGAGTGGTGTTTCCCCTTCATTTTCTGGGCCGCGCGTCGGGTCGGAGGACGCGTCTCGACGCGCCTCGATTGGTTCGCGGGGAAAGGCATTGCACTCGCCGAGGGAGCTCTTCCAAAAACCGTTGGCGATCTCGTCGACAGCGATGGCAGCCCGCTGTCCGATCACGATGCGATCACTGTCGACTTTACGCTTTCGGGCTGCTCGTGACCGAAGGCGTTAATTGTTTTCTACTTTACCGTGTGGTTAAATTTTTTCAGGAGAACATTTAATGGAAGTTTCATTTTGCCAGACCATCAGCTTTAATGCTGACACATTTGACTACGAGGCGGTGACCCAAGACAACGGAAACGCGACGATCATAAAGTTTCCGATGGACCAGAAGCTGTATAGCCCCGGCGACGTGGTCGTGGTGATCACGTCGACCGGCGACATTAATTTTCACGGCATTATCGGCAAGATCGAGGACGGCCATGCGTTTGCGTCGGACCCTAAGGGATCGCTGCTGCCCGCGGGCGTTCAGTAGCCCTAGTCACTACTTTTGAATAGCAATATATCTCTGACGCGATTGCTTCTGACGCATGAGAGCATTCTCTGATCGCGTGACCATTCGCAAAACCTGGGTGGGTCGTAGGTGAAATTCGTCACCTGAGAGGGAGGCGAGTCGTCTATCGGCTGGACCCATAGATTTGGCACCGTAGGACCAGGGGCTATATACGTTATAGCTCGGCCGTCAGGCGTCCAGCGGATCGGTTCCACACCTGCAGACACCTCAAATTCCCGCGTTCTTTCACCCGCCCGCAACGGCAGCACTTTCAGAATACTGCGGTTCTCTTGTTTGTCCAGATAGGCGATTCTGCTAGCGTCCGGTGAAATATCAGGAGTGAACGGTACCGGCCCATGCATCTGAATGGAATCGCCCCCATGTATCGATACTTTCCAAATGAAAGCCATGCCATCCTTCCACGTGGTGTACATCACCCATTTGCTATCGAGCGTTATGACAGGATAGCGATAGATCTGCGTAGGCACTAGGAGCCGCGGATTCTGCCCGTCAATATCCATTCGCCATAGCTGCTCTGTTCCTTGCGAACTGGCGACGTAAACGATGTATTTGTCATCAGGCGAACCCACGGGAAACTTCTTGAAAGAACTATCAAACGTAAGTTGTACCTGATCAGAACCGTCCGGCAGCATGGAATAAACGTTTGAGCCTCCGGCTGCCGCATTCAGATACACTATTCGGCCGCTGCGGGTCCACGACATATCCACGCGCCCCCCACCTTGGTTTGGCAGCACCATCTTGCCAGGGCCGCGTTCGTCTCGACCGACGATCCAGATGTTGTTGAACGCCTCGGACTTGGTGGTGACCAGCGTCCGTGCAAAGCGGTCGAGACTAAGGCCAACGTAGTTCACCACTTCGGGTGTGACCTTTTCGGCCTTTCCGCCCTCGGAGACGGAGGTCCGCCAGATCTGTAGCGGACCAAAATTGATATCGTCCTGAGCGGTGATCAGCAGAGAGTCTGAATCAGGCAGCCATTCGACATCTTGCAGCGCCACCCATTTCTCAGACGTGAGGGGCCGGATCCCACTACTTGCTAGATCTGCGGTTAGTACTCGGAGAAACTTATGCTGACCTATCCTGCCGATGCAGGCTATGGTTGCACCATCTGGCGACCACGAGGGGCGTTTGCGGGCAAAATAATCGGGGAATTTACGCCTGGCGACCTCCTGAAGATCAGTGCCGCCGTCCGCCGCCGCTGTTAACAGCAGCGTCTCGTTTTCTTTCCTGTCCTCGCGGATGAATGCCAACCTCTTCCCATCCGGTGAAAAGGCGACCGGGCTGTCGACGCCGTCAAGTAAACGGACGGGGCTGCCGCCGACCTTCGGTATACGATAAAGCGTCGATGTCAGGTTTGGCGCGATCCCTGCTGGCGCCCGGTAATAGAGAAACTGGCCGTCCGCCGAAAAGGCCAGTCCGTCATACTCCGCCTCCTGGCTCGGTGGCATTATCTGCACATTGCCACCAGTGCTAAGTTCGGTCAGCCAAAGACTATTACGGCCTTCTGAAGATATCTGATACGCAATGAAGCTGCCGTCGGGTGAGATCGCAGCGTTATGGGCGTTACCCGATCGTGTCATAGTGATCATCTTCATAGAGGCGACCGGGAAATTAGAGCCGCTCCGAAATGGGTTTTTGAACCCGCGTACGGTGACCATATACGTCGACAGCGCGGCGACGATCACTCCCAGAGCGACTGCGGCCATAATCAGGCTCTTGCTGAACGGACTGCGTCGTAACTTTTGCGGTGTAACCGAAGTCTTCTCGTCTCTATCGAATACGAGTTTTGTTGCCTCGGCCCCGCCTCCAACTGCTTCGTCACTTGCGTCCGACTGGCCATTCCCCTTTGGCGCCACTTGCGACACATCCACCGGAGCCGTAAAGCGGTATCCTTTTTTCGGAACCGTCTCGATCAAGTCCTTGGCTCCGTCGAGGGCTTTCCTGATAGCCGAGATATGAACCTGAATATTGGCTTCTTCAACAAAGCTGTCGTGCCACACTGACTCCATCAGGTATCTTTTGGAAACGAGCTCGCCGGCGTTTTCGATCAGGACGACCAGAATGTCGAAAGCCTTGTTCGGGAGTTGAACGGGCACCCCGTCCTTTAAAAGCATCTGCTCGTCAGGAATTAAACGGTAGTCTCCGAACTCGAATGATACTTTTTTCGATCCGTTCATCAATTTTAGAAAATATTAAGAAAAACTTTAGGCCGACTTAAGGACACAAACCAAACGCGAACTGTATGTTTGAGCGTATTCTACGCCCAAACGACCGTTTCGTTCAACAATTTTTCTGCGGTTTGCCGTCGATGGCTTAGATCGGGTTCTTGGATTAGGGTGGCGTATTGGTTACAACCTGTTTCAATGTGCCAAATGTTAATAATGAAATCGAGTTTCTTGACTCGCGAGTTTTACACCGCGAGCAACACGGCGACCGGCCAATATATCATTGCCGACCGCACGTCGTCCAACGATTTCTCCAATCGCAAGATTTGCGCGACCACAACTTCGTTTAGTCTCTTTTATCTGGCGAGAATCGGAAATAAGGTACGTTTTGAGCTTCTATGCCGGAACTGACCGCTCATTCTTTTACACCGTGGAATTTGAGGTTAGATAGATAAAATTTCGTGAAGAGTTTTGTTAGAAAGGGAGATCTCTAATGTTTAATAAAATTTACGAAAACAACTTTATCAGATTATTCATCGTTTTAATTCCCTTCGTTCTTTGTGCGGAATACCATATAACTGCCCAAACCGTCGAAACTGTAGTTCCATTCCCTCCAGACTTTAATGGCCGGGATTTCGATCTCGCTGACTCTATTGCCGTGAATCCAAATGTGAATCGTCTTTACGCTATTAACGGTCACCTTTTACATGCGTATTCGGGAACTCCGGGTGGCGATCAGTATATTCATGTTTTCGACACGGCCAATAACAGTTTCATTAAAAGTGTTCACTTTCCTGTATACTTCAGTCCATTTGACTTTTGGGGCGGGTACACTTACATGGCTATCAACCCAAACACTAACCGTCTCTACGTTTTCGGATATTCCAGTGAACGTTACGGTTACGGAGAATCTCGGATTGCTGTTTTCGATGGGAATACGGATAGTTTTATCACAACAATTCAGTTTCCTCCCGATTTTAAACGTGGCTGGTGCGATGGTGATCCCGTACATTTAACAGTTAATCCTTCTAATAATCGTGTTTATTTGATTGGCGAATTCGGTGATAGTTATGGGGGCTGTGGAGAATCATCTATCACCATATTAGATGGAAATAATAATAGCTTCATTGGGGCTATTCGGTTTCCTTCCGATTTTAGACCAAGCCATTATATTGCTGTCAACCCTAATACAAACCGTCTTTATGTCCAAGGCGGTAACTTGTCGGATGAACCGCAACTCGCAGTCTTCGATGGAAATAGTAATAGTTTCATTAAAACAATTCCGTTACCACCTCTGAGTTTCTCTAGCATGGTGACAGTTAATCCGAACAATAACCGTTTATATATGCTTGGAGTTGAAGAAATATATATGCTCCCAAACCGAATGCATCTCGCGACAATAGACGGTAACACAGACACTTTTATCAAAACGTTGCCGTTTCCGCTGTATTTTCAAACATTTCCACTGAATATCCCAGTTAATCCAAACACAAATCGAATCTTCATTTTTGGCTATTTTTGGTACCCCGGGGCTCCAGACCCAGAATCAAAGGAAATTGCGGTTTTTGATGATAATGGTTTTTTGAATACGATACGACCACCAGTATTAAATCAGTCAAATTATTTTGCGGTCAATCCTTTAACCAATAAACTTTACGTATCAATTTACGGCCAACAGGCGATAGGGGTAATTGAGCCAGGTTCGGCTCTTGTGCCTTCAGGCTCGAATGTGACTGCGCAGGCAGATGCGGCGACGTTAACGTTCACAAACATTACGAATCCGGGAACGGTCTCAGTCGCTCCGATCTCGGACCCCGCGACCGCGGGAGATGTGCCGGGCGGTTTCGCGATATCTGAAACAGTGGCGTTTCAGATAACCACCACAGCAACTTTTAGTGGGAACGTAACCAGCTGTTTCCCGGTTCCAACAAGCATAAGTGAGCCTGATTTCAATGACCTGCGTATTTTTCATAGAGAGTTTAATGCCGCTACAAACCAGTACGAGCTTATCGATCGGACGAGCTCCCGTGATTTCCAGAGTCATAAGATCTGTGCGGTGACAACCTCTTTCAGTCCTTTTTATCTGGCGAGTGTAGGAAAGAAGGTGCGCCCCCTGTTCGACCGAACCAGAGCCTTCAGGGCGGGCAGTACTGTGCCGGTAAAAGTGCAAATGAGGAATGGCAGCGATCAGAACATTTCGTCACCTAACCTCGCGTTAATAGTACGAGGGCTTCGCCGCATTGGAAGCAGCACGACCACATCAGTCACAGATGCGGGTAACTCCAACCCGGACTCTGCCTTTAGATATGACTCATCTTTGGGAGGTTATATCTACAACCTAAAAACCACCGGCCTCGCAAGCGGCAAGTATGCCCTGAGTGTTTATGCCGGCAGCGATCGATCGTTCTTTTACACAGTTACAT